>JBAVZX010000278.1:0-2926 GCA_049589015.1 Phormidium sp.
ACCCTGCTCACCTGCGTGTGCGCCCGATCAATTTTGGTTAAGTCAGGCAGAAATTCGGCAACTTCAACCTGATATCAGTTCAGAAGTTGTGGGTGGCTGGTGGTATCCTGATGATGGGCAAGTGGATAATCGTGCTTTGGCTCATTGTTTATGGATGGCGGCGCAACAGTTAGGAATTGAGGTTTTGGAAGGGGTTGCTGTTACAGAGTTTGTCCGGGAAAATCAGCAGATTAAATATGTGAAAACTTCGCGGGGTGATTGGCAAGCGGAACGTTATGTTTTAGCTACTGGTGCTTGGGCGCAGGAGTTATTGCCGATTCCAGTTTACCCAACAAAGGGGCAAATGTTCTCGGTGCGTGTTTTGTCTTCTACTCAACCATTGAATCAGGTTTTGTTCGGCGATGAAACTTACATTGTGCCGCGCAAAGATGGCAGAATAGTTATTGGTGCTACTAGTGAAAATGTGGGATTTACTCCTGATAATACTCCCGCAGGTGTCCAAAAGTTACTCAGCGGAGCAACTCGACTTTATCCCCTATTAAAAGATTTGCCGATTTTAGAATTTTGGTGGGGATTTCGTCCAGCAACTCCTGATGAATTACCTATTTTGGGAACTAGTGCTTACGAAAATTTGACTTTAGCAACGGGGCATTATCGGAATGGTATTCTTTTGGCTCCAATTACTGCTCTGTTAATCGCTGACTTGCTGGAAAAACCAAATGCTAATTTGCTTTTGAGCCATTTTCACTATACTAGATTTAGCGACAATTAACTTTACATAAGTTAGGAAAAGGTGCAAAAATGTAAATTAAATTCAAATAATTTTCAGGAAAAAAACGAGGATAACTGGCAAATTGAATTAACATTTAAGATGCTAATTTAGTTACAGTTGGTTCAATTCTTTTGCACAATATTTTTAGTAATTCTGTATCTAGCAATGCAAATTTTAGATAAATCTACCATTGATTCGATAGAAGCGATCGCAGCAGATCAACCCCTCACCATCGCCGGAAAAACCTTCAAATCTCGCCTGATGACCGGAACAGGTAAATATCGTAGCATCCCGGAAATGCAGCAAAGCGTAATTGCTAGCGGCTGCGAAATTGTTACCGTCGCCGTTAGACGAGTGCAAACTAACGCCCCCGGACATGAAGGGCTAGCAGAAGCCTTGGATTGGTCTAAAATTTGGATGTTACCCAACACCGCAGGCTGTCAAACCGCTGAAGATGCGATTCGGGTAGCCCGGTTAGGGCGAGAAATGGCGAAACTTTTGGGGCAAGAAGACAATAACTTTGTCAAATTGGAAGTTATCCCTGATCCCAAGTATCTTTTACCTGATCCCATTGGCACTTTGCAAGCAGCAGAAAAGTTAGTTAAAGAAGGCTTTGCTGTTCTACCTTATATTAATGCTGACCCATTGTTGGCTAAACACCTGGAAGAAGCGGGTTGTGCTACGGTGATGCCTTTGGGTTCTCCCATTGGTTCCGGTCAAGGAATCAAAAATGCCGCCAATATTCAGATAATTATTGACAATGCCAAAATTCCCGTAGTCGTAGATGCGGGTATTGGTACACCTAGCGAAGCTGCCTCTGCAATGGAAATGGGCGCAGATGCTTTGTTAATTAATACCGCCATCGCCCAAGCCCAAAACTCAGCAGCAATGGCAAAAGCGATGAATTTAGCTACTACAGCTGGACGATTAGCGTATTTAGCTGGACGCATTCCGGTAAAAACTTACGCCATTGCTAGTTCTCCTCTGACAGGTACCATTAGCTAGTTTATGGCAGGGAACAGGGGAGATAACTCTGTAGGGGCGGGTTTTGTTGTTAATTCTTTTGCTGTGAACACAGAGTTATCTGCTAAACCCGCCCCTACAACTTAAAACTCACCCAGTCCCCAGTCCCCAGACAGGAATATTAAGAAAATCTGCGATCGCGCCAAAAAAATGTGCAAAGTATTGTTACAATAAGTAATAAGTTTAATAAAGGATTTTTCTATGCCCTACACCACCGAAGAAGGCGGACGTTTAAACAATTTTGCAATTGAGCCTAAAGTTTACCAAGCCACCCCTCCTACTCAAGCAGAAAAGCGCAAATACATTATTATGGGCGCGTTAGCGGTAGTGCTGGTAAGTGCATTGATTTTCGTTGCCTTCTCGGTTTCGAGTGTAAGCTAAGATTCCAGTTGCAAAATTAGTTACCAAAAGTAATCAAGAAAATGACCAGGTATCTTAGATGATGGCTAAGATACCTGGTTTGATTGTTTGAGATTAAAGTAAAAATCAGGTAGGATCAATCATAAAGAGCATTTTGATTGAATCGGCGATTAGTAAATTTAATTTAGAATATTAGAATTGGATTTTAGTGTGTGAAATCTTCCCCTACTTCAGCAGCGCTCAATTTAGAAGATATTTTCCCATTTCAGCTGGATAAATTCCAGTTAGATGCGATCGCATCCTTAAATGCAGGTCGTTCGGTTGTGGTTTGCGCCCCCACAGGTTCGGGGAAAACCTTAATTGGGGAATATGCCATTCACCGCGCCCTCAACGGTAAGGGTCGAGTATTTTACACCACTCCCTTAAAAGCCCTTTCTAATCAAAAGTGGCGTGACTTTGGGCAACAGTTCGGTAGTCAGAATGTGGGGTTACTGACGGGTGATACCTCAATTAACAGGGATGCGGCTATTTTAGTGATGACGACGGAGATTTTCCGTAATATGCTTTACGGAACTCCCATTGGCGAGGTTGGGACATCTTTGGTGGGTGTAGAAGCGGTAGTGTTGGACGAATGTCATTACATGAACGATCGCCAACGCGGTACAGTTTGGGAAGAATCAATTATCTATTGCCCTAAAGAAATTCAACTAGTAGCACTTTCCGCCACCGTCGCCAATTCCCAACAACTTACAGACTGGATAAGTCACGTTC
>JBAVZX010000279.1:0-11143 GCA_049589015.1 Phormidium sp.
GGGAGAGCCAGATAGAGGCATCACAGCACTTTGAACCCCCGTCCCTTTAGGGCTGGGGTGGTTTCAGTCTTCACCATTTACCGTTTACCTTAAAATATGAGAACAGGTATTGAGCGGCTAACTGAAAACTTGGGTCTGACCCTCGTTGGCAAAACAGAAGCCATCCGTTTAGTATTGGTAGCATTGTTAGCTGGTGGTCACGCCTTGCTAGAAGATGTACCGGGAGTAGGAAAAACTTTACTAGCAAAATCTTTAGCTCGATCGATCGATGGTAAGTTTCAAAGAATTCAATGTACTCCAGATTTACTACCTAGCGATATTACAGGCACTAATATTTGGAATCAAAGCAAGAGCGAATTTGAATTTTTACCGGGGCCAGTATTTGCTAACGTCGTATTAGCAGATGAGATTAACCGCGCCACACCCCGCACTCAGTCGGCGTTGTTAGAAGTAATGGAAGAACGACAGGTAACGGTGGATGGGGTATCTCGACAAGTACCGTATCCCTTTTTTGTGATTGCTACTCAAAACCCGATCGAATATCAAGGTACATTTCCTTTGCCAGAAGCGCAAATGGATCGATTTACTATCTCCCTTTCTCTCGGTTATCCTTCAGAAGCAGAAGAACTGCAAATGCTACAAAGAATTAAGGGAGGGATTACCGTTGAAGAGTTACAACCTTGCATTTCTTTAGAAGAAGTTTTAGAGTTACGCCGTTTATGTAGCAATATCAAATTAGAAACTTCGTTGCAACAGTATATTATTACCCTAGTTCGCGCCACCAGAGAACATGAAGAAATTACCCTTGGTGCCAGTCCTCGTGGTGCAGTCGCTTTACAAAAAGCCACTCAAGCTTTAGCCTTTCTCCTCGGTAGAGATTATGCTATTCCCGATGATGTGAAGTTCTTAGCGCCTTACGTACTTTCCCATCGCTTGATTCCTTCAGGAGGACGACGAGCCAATACTATAATAGAGCGATTGTTACAGAAAGTTGCTATTCCTTAGCATCCGGTTCATAGTTTATTGTTATTGAGCAATTAACTATGTACTTGGTGCTTCAGCAAGATTGTATAACATGACAAACCTTGCCCGGTCAACTCAGAAAATAAAACGAAGCGGACGCTCCGCGAAGTTTGCCATTAGGCGCTTCGCTTTATTATTATTGCTCCTATTATGGAGTAGCATCGTTGCTTGGGGTTTAACTTTATTCTCTCAACCTGTACAAAGTCAAACATTAACTAATACTCCATCAGTAGGAACTGTAGACGTAATTTCCCAACGCTACCGACTTGGACAACAACTTTACCTAGAAAATTGTGCTACCTGTCATATAGGACTACCACCTGCAGTTTTACCCACAGAAACTTGGGCAGATTTAATTCAAGATGCTCAACATTATGGGACACAAATCAAACCGCTAATAGATCCACAACGCTTGATTGTTTGGGAATATTTGCGGACTTTTTCCCGTGTGCGATCGCAATACGAAGAACGTATCCCCTACCGCATCGCCCAATCTCGTTACTTTAAAGCATTACATCCCCAAGTTAAACTCCCCCAATCTCTCCCAATGGCTAGTTGCATTACCTGTCATCCCGGAGCAGATAAATACAATTTTCGCAGCCTCTCTGCTGAGTGGCAAGAGTAGGACAAGGAGACAAGGAGACAATTGAATAAAGTATTTATCCTGTTCCCTTGTTCCCTATTCCCTATTCCCTGTTCCCTTTCTTCCCTTCTGCCTTGTGCTGTAAAATGATAATATTATTAAGATAGATTAAATTTTTGCCAGGAAGAAGCGGCTGAGATGGGAGGGATACGTGCTGACGCACAGGCTACGCCAACGCTCTTGCTAGTCAGCTGTTACTACCCATTGAACGCTATACTGGCACTGTCCCGAACTCTATCCAGCCAAAAGTTAAAAGGTCAAAGGCAAAAAGAATGAATTCTTGCGCTTACTCTTACTTGATGAATGCCCAAATATTTTGGGCATTCCCCCTAAATTTTAGTGAATATTTTACCCAGTACAGAAATGAACATTATAAAAATAAGTAGTAAAAGCTAACAAGCTTTATCCTCCAATCATTAGCTATCTAGCAAAATAACAACTAAGAACTAAACAACAAACAACATTTAAGCTACTGCCATGTTAAAAACTCTGTTAGGCGATCCCAATGCTCGTAAGCTAAAAAAATACCAACCTTACATTACCGAAATAAACTTACTGGAAGAAGAAATTAAAGCACTTTCAGATCAAGAATTAATCGGCAAAACAGCGGAATTTAAACAGAAACTCAAACCCGCCAAAACCATTGCCCATGAGAAAGAACTACTAGAAGAAATTCTCCCAGAAGCTTTTGCCGTAGTCCGAGAAGCAAGTCGGCGCGTATTGGAAATGCGACATTTTGATGTTCAATTAATCGGCGGAATTATCCTGCATAGCGGACAAATTGCCGAGATGAAAACAGGTGAAGGAAAAACCTTAGTTGCTACACTACCCTCTTACCTAAATGCGATTTCCGGCAAAGGCGTTCACGTCATTACAGTTAACGATTACCTCGCCCGTCGGGATGCAGAATGGATGGGACAAATTCATCGCTTCTTAGGATTAACAGTAGGATTAATCCAACAAGGAATGACTCCCGCAGAACGGCAAAAGAACTACGCCTGCGATATTACTTACGGAACTAACAGCGAAATTGGTTTCGACTACCTGCGCGATAATATGGCTGTCGCCATGTCAGAAGTCGTGCAACGTCCCTTTAATTACTGCATTATTGACGAAGTTGACTCGATTTTAATCGATGAAGCCCGGACTCCCCTAATTATTTCTGGTCAAGTAGAACGTCCCAGTCAAAAATATATCCGCGCTTCCGAAGTAGCATCTGGGTTGAACAAGGAAGACCATTACGAGGTAGATGAAAAAGCTCGTAACGTGATCTTATCTGATGAAGGTTTTGCCGAAGCCGAAAAATTATTAGGAGTCAAAGACCTTTACGATCCTAACGACCCTTGGGCACATTACATTTTCAATGCAATTAAAGCCAAAGAACTGTTTATTAAAGACGTAAACTACATCGTTCGTAATGACGAAGTAGTGATTGTAGATGAATTTACTGGCAGAGTACTTCCCGGACGACGTTGGAGTGATGGTTTACACCAAGCAATTGAGGCCAAAGAACGGGTAGAAATTCAACCAGAAACTCAAACTTTAGCTACTATCACCTATCAAAACTTGTTCCTGCTTTATCCTAAATTGGCAGGAATGACTGGGACTGCGAAGACTGAAGAAGCAGAATTTGAAAAGATTTACAAGCTGGAAGTTACTATTATTCCGACTAACCGCCCCACAGGTCGCGCCGACCTCTCCGACGTAGTTTATAAGAAAGAAAATGGTAAATGGACGGCTATTGCGGAAGAATGCGCGGAAATGCACGAACTTGGTCGCCCGGTGCTAGTGGGTACTACCAGTGTGGAAAAATCCGAAGTACTCAGTAAGTTACTCCGTCAAAAGGAAGTTCCTCATAATTTATTAAATGCGAAACCGGAAAATGTAGAACGGGAATCGGAAATTATCGCCCAAGCAGGACGCAGAGGGGCTGTGACGATCGCTACCAACATGGCGGGAAGAGGCACAGATATTATTTTGGGTGGTAACGCTGATTACATGGCGAGACTCAAATTGCGGGAATATTTATTACCCAGAATTGTTCGCCCCGAAGAAGATGACGATTTTTCACCTTTACAAGTACCGGGCGCAGAACATAACCGCAAGGGTGGTGGAGGTTTTGTTCCAGGGAAAAAGGTGAAAACTTGGAAAGCTTCGCCACAAATTTTCCCCACAGAACTCAGCAAAGAAACTGAAAAAGCCCTCAAAGAAGCAGTGGAACTTGCTGTCCAGGAATATGGGGAACGCAGTCTGCCAGAATTGGAAGCAGAAGACAAAGTGGCGGTTGCTTCAGAAAAAGCGCCTACCGATGATCTAGTAGTGCAAAAATTGCGGGATGTTTATAACCACATTCGGGAAGAATACGAAGCTTTTACCAAACGGGAACACGAAGAGGTCGTACAATTAGGCGGTTTGCACGTAATTGGTACAGAACGTCACGAGTCTCGACGCATTGATAATCAATTGCGGGGACGGGCGGGAAGACAAGGTGATCCTGGTTCGACTAAGTTCTTCCTCAGTTTAGAGGATAACTTATTGCGGATTTTCGGGGGCGATCGCGTTGCTGGATTAATGACCGCCTTGCGGGTAGAAGAAGATATGCCGATCGAGTCGGGAATGTTAACCCGTTCCTTAGAAGGTGCCCAAAGAAAAGTCGAAACTTACTACTACGACATTCGGAAACAAGTATTTGAGTACGACGAAGTAATGAATAACCAACGTCGGGCAATTTATGCCGAACGGCGACGGGTACTCGAAGGACAAGATTTGAAGGAACAGGTGGTTAAATACGCCGAAAAAACGATGGAAGATATCGTTGATGCTTACGTTAACCCAGAGTTACCTTCGGAAGAATGGGATCTTAAGAGTGTGGTTGGCAAAGTTAAAGAATTTGTCTACCTGCTTTCTGATTTACAACCAGAACAATTAGAAGATTTATCGGTTGGGGAAATTAAGTCTTTCCTCTCGGAACAGGTGCGAATTGCCTATGACATCAAAGAAGCGCAAATCGATCAATTTAAACCGGGACTAATGCGGGAAGCGGAACGTTTCTTTATCTTGCAACGTATTGATACTCTGTGGCGGGAACACTTACAAGCAATGGACGCATTGCGGGAAAGTGTGGGACTGCGCGGTTACGGTCAAAAAGACCCGTTAATTGAGTATAAGAGTGAAGGTTACGAAATGTTCTTGGAAATGATGACCGCCATTCGCCGCGATGTCGTCTACTCCTTGTTCCAATTCCAACCCCAAGCGCAACCACAGGTTGAAACTGCCTCGGAAATGGTCTAGAAGAAGCTGGGGGGCAGAGGGGCAGAGGGGCAGAGGGGCTGGGGGGAGGGAAATCTAAATCTCGAAGCTAGTTCTTCTACTCTCCCGATCTCCCGATCTCCCGATCTCCCGATCTCTCGATCTGCCCAGTCTCTCTAAGCTGATACATCGATCGGGACTAATACCTGAGAAAGAATTCTACCATCATCGAGAATATAAACGTTGAGAAAACCGCCGATCGCACTAATGAGTAACTGACAAATTCGCAGGTGTAGTCCGGGGGATTGGCGCAAAGTATGGGGTGCTAAATCATCTTTTGGTAGCTTTTGTAAATCAGCAATTAATTGCGGATCAATGTTGCCAGTATCAGTAATGGATAACTCCAAAAAATAATCAGAATGAAAACATTGGGGATAAGGTATTCCGGTATCTTGGGCACTGAGTTGACGATACCAAATATCGATTCTTCCGCCTTCTTCGCCACGTTGACAGGCAGCTAACAATAGTTCGTAGACTACTAACTGTACCAAAGTAGAACCGCGCTTGAGTAACAAAGCCGCAGAAGTAGCAGCAGTTTTTCCTTGTCCATTAGAACGCCAGTCTCCCGCATCATGTACTTTCGCCCAGAGACGGCGACTTTTAATCAAATCATCCACCCGTTCCAAACTTCGCCGCAGTAAACTTGTTACCCGAATCGGATCTTCTGACTGCGATTGTAAAACTGATTGGGTAGTCCACAATTCCCTGGCTAGCATTCGAGAAAGTGCTGCTAAAGAACCGCCTAAATGAGAACAAAGCTGTTGATAGCGCACTTCTTGGGCAGCTTCTTTAGGGGCAAGAGAAACAAATACCTTTAAAGTAGATGCTACGGTGCGACAAAAATCTTCTATGGCGCGATGTTTGTACCAGTTTAAGCATTGTAATTCTTGGCGTTCTTGTTGCAAAGTATTGATAGCAAAAGATTCTCGGCGGAACCAAGCAAATTGTGCTACAAGTAATCCGAAAGCTGGTAAAGCACTTTCTGGCCAATGATTACCTAAACTATTACAAAGCACTACTACACCTGTGGGAAAATGTTCCGGTGTAGTTCGCAAAGCCATGACAATAATTTCTTCAATGCCGGAAGCTGTTAGCCATTGTCTAGTATTAGGTGTTAGCTGTTGGACATTTTTATAAAGTATGCCATCGGTGTTTAACGCTTCTTGAATCAATTCATCGGCGTAAATTGAAATTGTTTGTTCTGTATTAATTGTAAATTCAGCACTAGGAGGTGTTGTTGCCGTAACTTTGGCAATTTCATCTCCAGGGAACCAAGAAACTAAAGCAGATACAGGCGCTTCTAGCAGATTAGCACAAGCCCGTAAAGCACTTTCTTCTACTTGTTGCAGGTTTTGGTAGTTTTGCTGCATCATGGTCAAACCCCACTGCAATGTTTGGTAGGTTTTTTGTTCCCTTGCAGATTGTTTTTGGATTTGCCATTGTTGCAAAATTAAGCCGATTTGTTGGCTAACTACCCGAAAAACTTCTTTTTCTGCCGCAGAAAAGGTACGGGGACTTTCGCAGGTAATTATCAACAAGCCTTTGAGTGATTTGCCGACGCTGGTGTTACAAATTAAAATACTTCGCACTCCGGCTTCTAAAAATCCTTCTCTCCAAGAAAGTAACTTTAAGTCTGTTGTTAGGTCTTCTATTACTACTGATTCTGAACTACGTTCTAGTAATTTCCAATCTACATCACTTAAATGAGGCAATATATAAGGATTTTCTGGAGAAGAAGTTGGATTGCTAACTCTGCCTTCTTTGCCGTTACGTTTTGCTGGTTTACTACCAGAACCTAAAGGTCGGCGATTAACGGGATGATTTTGATAGGAAATTTCAAATTGTTTATGGTCGCTATCAAAAAGTAATACCAAAAATCGCTCTACTTGAAAGCGTTCTTTTAGCCGATCGCTTGCTTCTTTTAAGGTATTATACCAATCTTCATCGCTATAAATGCCTTTGGCAATTTCTGCTAATAATAATTGGTCTTGTTTGGTTTGTTTGATGGTTGTCTCCATCTGTTCGATGGGAGAAATTAAGGCAATTATTCTGGCTGCACCGCGTAAGTAATTTTTTTCTTCTTCTTTCCAAATTCTCGGTTCGTTACCTTCTACGGAGAGAAATCCTAATAGTTCATCCTGTAAAAGAATTGGTGCGGCTAATAAAGACCTTGCTCCCATTCTCTGTAATAATCTACTAGTAACATCAGCCTTTAAGGAACTTAAACTTTCGCCAATGGCAACGATTTGATCCCCCAACATTGCACTATAAAAACTGCCTGATTCTTGAACAGTTATCCCGGAAGCTGATTGTTGGCTATCGCCAGCAATGCCTGTTAAACGATTACTCATATAGCGCCAAAAATATCGTTTTTCTGGTTCAAACCAGTAAATATTTGTGCGAGTTGGGTTGACAAATTGATGAGTTTCGCCAACAATCGCTTCTAGTCGCAGCAACATTGTCGGCAGGGCTGGCAATTTTTGCATTATTGCCAGCAAAGGTTCATCAGGACGCTTGGTGCGCTGGCGATTCCAATTAATTTCAATCTGATTTAAGGAAGCTGCTAACGTTCCTAAAAGTACAGATAATTGCGCCTTTTCTTCGGCTTGCGGCGAAATTCCCCAACCTAATAATCCCAACAACACTACTCCAAAACAGCGATCGCGGTGGCGAATCGGAAAAATTAAGGTTCCCCGAATTTTAAAATTAACTGCTGCTTTGCGCCATTCTCCCGCCCGATTTGCTTCTCCTAAATCAGGAACTCCGATCGGTCTTTGTTGGATTACTACTTGTTCTAAAATATCTCCAGGTTGGAGGAAAAACTTTTGTTTCAAAAAGCTCAGATCTCCATTTGGGGTAATTCCACCTTTACCCAAAATGCGATGTTCTATATGATCGTACAAACCGAGCCAAATTAAATCGTACTGAAATTCTGATTGGAGATAATTTAGGGTTGTTTCAATCAATACGTCAACGTTTTCTTCTTCCCGAAGGATTTGAAGAACACGACCCAAATTAACAATTTTTTTATCTTCAGAATATCGCTTTTGTTGTTGGGCCATTTACTGTCACTCCCGTTGGGTAATGGGTAGTTGGTAATGGGTTGGTAATTAGGTAATTAGTTAAAGAGGTAGTGGACAGCGTTCGGCAGGAGACTCTATCTTGCACCAGTTAATTAACTATAAGGTGCTGTCAGGTAAAAAGTTAAAGGATCAGAGTAAAAAGGAAAAATCTTGACCTTTCCCTTTAAACTTTTTTCCTTTCACCGAATTAACCAAGGTTTTCCCACTTGACACAAGAACTGAGTACTACCCAGTTCCCAAAGTAACAGGTAAAATCAACTTACCATCTACCACCTAGTATCTACTACTTAATAGCTTTGGACATTTATCAAGCCGTTTTACGCCCCATTGTGTTTTCTGGATTAAAAACCGATCCAGAATTTTTGCATAAGCAATTTATGCAAATTTCGACTTGGTTGGATTGTCATACCGATCGCCCCCCTAGTAGTTGGATACTCAACCAACTAAAACAAAACTTTTCGATCGTAGATGCACGCCTAGAACAAACACTTTGGGATTACCCAAATCAAACCGGGGTAGGATCAGAAAATTCAACTCCAATTTCTCAGTCTTCAGTTATTATTCCCCAATCTGTGGTGTTTAAGAACCCGATGGGATTAGCAGCTGGATTTGACAAGAACGGTACAGCATCGGGTGTGTGGTCAAGCTTTGGTTTTGGCTACGCTGAACTGGGTACTGTCACCCTGATCCCGCAACCGGGAAACCCGACTCCGCGCTTGTTCCGTCTGTTGGCAGATCAAGCCGCACTCAACCGTATGGGGTTTAATAACGATGGTGCAGCAGCGATGGCAACCGCACTCACCGCAGCTTTACAAAGACGACCTAGACCGATCCCCGTAGGAATTAATCTCGGTAAGTCTAAGGTAACACCACTAGAGGAAGCAGCCGCCGATTACCTGGGTAGTTTTCGCCTGTTAAAGGATTTGGGCGATTACTTTGTAGTTAATGTCTCCTCTCCCAATACTCCAGGTTTAAGAACTCTCCAAGATGCGCCGATGCTAAGTGCGATCTTGTCTGCTTTACAACAAGAAAACCAGAATGATAATAAGCCAATTCTAGTCAAAATTGCGCCCGATTTGGAATGGGATGCAATTTTGGATGTTTTAGATGTTACTTTGTCTCATAATTTGGCGGGAATTATTGCTACTAATACTACTATTAGTCGTGAGGGTTTAAAGACTCAAATCCTTAGAGAAACGGGAAATTTGCTTAAAGATGAGGCTGGGGGAATTAGTGGTTTGCCTCTGAAAGGGCGATCGACTGA
Organism: Phormidium sp.; assembly: GCA_049589015.1. Classification (GTDB taxonomy): domain Bacteria; phylum Cyanobacteriota; class Cyanobacteriia; order Cyanobacteriales; family Aerosakkonemataceae; genus Floridanema. Next base: position 9,323 of record JBAVZX010000279.1, read on the forward strand.
AGTGATCCGTTTTATTAGAAAGGAAACAAAGGGAAAACTGCCAATTATGGGTGTGGGGGGAATTTTTACGGCTGATGATGCTTGGGAAAAAATTACTGCTGGTGCTTGTTTGTTACAAACTTATACTGGTTGGATTTATCAGGGGCCTTTTATGGTAAAACGCATTTTACAAGGGTTGTTGGTGAAGTTGGAAGAAAGGGGTTTGTCGAATATTTCTCAGGCGGTGGGGTTAGAAGAGTATTAAGTCCGCGTAGGCGGACTTTGTTTGTGTAGCGGTGATTTTAATCGCCTTTACAGATTTTAATCGCCCTTACGACTAAAGTCGCGGGCTATAAAGACAAAACCTGCCTACGCAGGTTTCAAAATTAGGACTCCGCGTAGGCGGACTTTGTTTTTATAGTCGCGGTTTTAACCGCCAAAACCTTTCGTTGGTTCAATCTTTAATAAGCGCAAAAGTACAAGCTTCCGCCTTCATATTCTTTTACCTTTTTACCATCGGAAGCCAGAATTGTAAAACCGTTGCCTTCGTAACCTGGAACCCAAAAAACAATTGTCGGAGTTACACCTGGTTTTAACTGAAATATACCTACAGGTTCGGAAATTCCCGGTTCGCCTTTAGCGGTGGCAAGATTGAGAGGTGGTCGAGGTTCGCCATTGTTAAAGAAGTGTTTTTCTTGTATTTGACTGAAGATAAGTTGCGAATTATTAGCGACGGTCATCTTCACTTTATGGGCGCTTTCTTTGCGCTGAAAAATAATAATTGAACCTGCTTTCCAAGCCCGAATTTCGCTGTTTTTAGGCAAAGGTCTGGGTAACAAATTGGCAGGAACTTGGGCTAGAGGCAATTTTTGCACCGGGATGGTGGTAGCTGTTTGGGCATCCCGTTCCGGTAACAGCCAAACAGGGCCTTCGGGAGGTCGTCTGGGCGCAGAAAAAGCTGCCATTGCGGTGGGAACGCCATCGCAGCCGTAGCGTTCCTGGGAAGAACGTAGGAATGTTACTTTTTGTTTGAAGCCTGGGGCGATCGCTACTAGGGGAGTACCTACCTTTACTTTCGCCCAAGCTTCGGCATCGGAAACGATGACTGCTTGACCGTTTGGATGCGCTGGCAACCAGGAATATTGCGGTTTTCCGCCGCTGGCAACTGTGGCTAATCCCAACCAGCCTGGTGTGGGCAAAAAGGGTTGTTTGGGTAAATTAGCTGTGGTAGGGGGTGTTTGGGCAGTGGCAAGTTCATCCTGTACTCTTTCGGTTATCAGGAATGGGGTGGTGATTAGTGCGATCGCAACACTAAATAATAACCAGTATTTTTTGCTGATCATTGACTAAGCAACTCATTGATTCGCTTAAGAATGCGGAGAACATTGTATAGCTTGTTAGGACTAGGTAGCAATGATATAAAATTTGACAAGTTGTATTTTTGCTCTAGCTCTTGAAATGGTATGACTGGAAATAAAAAATTAATACCATCCGTTACCATTACAAAAATAGGTTTACCTATAGAACGTTTGGGAATTACATATTTGCTAGTATATAGTCGTGTAATTTCGAGTGCATCATTTATTATAAAGTTTTGCTGAAATAGCAAAATCATGAATTGTTCTTGAATAGTCAAACTAAAAATAGGTACTTCTTGAATATCTTCGGGATCTTCAGTATTAGTTTCCAAAGCGGTTTTTATCTTATCCCAAAAGGTAGTTTCTCCGAATCCTGCTAAGTTCAGAAGTACATTTATTTCTTCCAATTTGTCGAGTTTTTTAGATGATGAATAATCTGTCGATTGATTAATATATTTTTGTTCTAGTTGATCTAGAAATGCTT
>JBAVZX010000280.1:0-12100 GCA_049589015.1 Phormidium sp.
ACTGTATCCATTTTGGCATATTGTAACTGTTTTTTAGTGAGAGGTCGTTGCCCCCAATCGCTTGCCTGTTCTCCTTTATCTACATTAGTAAATTGACAAAGTTCTGCTGCTAAAGTCTTCAGCTTAAGGTTAGATACTCCCAGGCGTTCTTTACCTATTTTTTGCGCTAGTTTCCAAGTACAAGTAACGTTTTGAGATTCCTTCTGCCCCAAGTACTTCAAATCAAACCCTGCATTATGAAATACTTTCTCAATTTGGGAATTTACCATAATTTGATTAATAAAATATAGCACCAAATCCGGTTTTTCCAATACATCTAATACATAAGAAGCATCACCATTACGGTTATTTGGATCGGCTAATACTTGGATTAAAGATAACCTTTTAAAGGGTGTATCCCAGTCAGCCACTTCTGTATCAGCCCAAAGTATTTTAGCTATTTTTAAATTGTCAATAGCTGCTTTTATTTGCTCATTTTTGGTTAAATATAACATGATTTTTTTAATTATCCTTTCGGCACGAAACAAACTAAATGATTTTGCGGTTGCTCATTGGGATTAACAATTTTAACTTTTCTTTCCCAAATTAACTGCTGAATTAAATGATCAACTCTTTGGTAATTAATGTGAGCAAATTGGGTTAATGAATTTTGAATTAAAACATCTTTACCGATCAAACCTTGAGTTTTAATTAAATTTAGCAAAAAATCTTTAACTTCTTTGAGATCATCAATGTGTTCATTAGTTATTTGCGGTTTTTTGACAATCCCTAAATCCTGTAAAACCTGACATTCATGCAAAATATTAGATCCCCGCATTAAAGCCTCTAATTTTTGTCTATCCATCGTTTGTCCCGCAATCACTAATTCATTCGCTAAAGCAGAATTTAGTAAACTGTGATAAGTAGCCATGTAGTGAATAGAAGTCAAATTTGGCTTAACATGAAAGTGTTGGGAATCTGTGAAAATTGATCTATAAATTTGATTTCCCGCCAGTTGTTTATTTCCGACATCCGCCGCCCGAATTAAGTGAAATTTTTGACAAATCCTATTATCAATTGCTTTTTTACAAGCATTCATCGCATTGAAAAAACTTCTCATGTTAGAGTCTTCTGTCCAAATTACTCCTACTCTTCCTCTTTGAATTTGCGCTTGATAACTCAAGGAATAACTGGCAAAATGACCTGTTAATAATTTAGTTTTGACTGCATTTACTTGTAACGCATTTAAACTTTCTGCTAACATCTGAATCAATTCCGGTGCAGATAGTAAGGTGATTTTTGTAATTCTTGCCTGAACTTTTTTAGATTCATCTTGCCACAATAATTTAAAAGCAGCTAATAAGTCAGCTTCTAAGCTAGGTTTACTACTACTATCGATAATTTTTTCTTTGTAACTTTGAAACAGTCTCCGCCCTAAATCAAGGACATTTCTAGGATCAGCTTTACCACCGGGAAACTTTTGTTCTAAATCTTTTTGAGTTAAGGGGAAAATTGAGGAATTTGGTCTAGGATTGGCTTGAATATGAATAGGATATAATCGAAAACCCCATAAAGCTTCGGCTTGTTCTAAACCGATGCGTTTTAACAGAATTATTTTGTAAATTCCCGCTTTGTCTGATTGATGAATGCGGTTAGAATTTTGTCGCCAAATATCAGTGGTGATACTGATAATTATTAAAAAGTTGTTCCACTTTTCATTTTGAATTTTAGAGTTGACGCTGAATAATGCTTGTAAATCTAAAGTTCCATCGGGTAAACGTGCGATCGCCTCCAATTGATCAAAACATAAGACAATTGGTTGAGTCTCTGTAGAAATTCTGCCAAAATTAGATAAAATCTCACAAGCTGCTTCTTCAGTTTCGATCGAACGCTTCACCTTTAAAGCTTGTAAAGATTCGTCACTTAAATCTTCTCCCCGTAACCATTCACAAGCTAAAGGATAAAGTTCTGGATCAATTAAATCATGCAATACCCCAAAAAAACTGTCAGCGTTATAAATCCCAACTTCTCTATATGTTTGCTTGAAATGTTTGATAAAATTTTGCCGATCGCTGCTTAATAAATCCCAAACATTATCATCAAAGATTCGCTGTTTTAAACTCCGCTTAGTAAAAGCAGATAAGCTTTTCAACCACAGCATTAATTGCGATTCTTCTTGACCTTCTGGCACATACATTAAACTATCAACTGTATAGCGCAAAATATGTCGCCAAATTCCCTCACTATCGGGCCAAGGACTAATATAAGCAAAAAAAGCTTTAGCATTAAGATCGTTTTTTAATCGACCTAATAAATAACTTTTACCAGAACCAGAATCACCCGCCAGCATCACAGTGCGACTACAATGATCATTGGTAACTGCGTCAACAATTCCTTCAACTTCTAGTAGCGCTTCTTGATGAATTGACTCCACCTTAAAAGCTGAAACTTGCTTTTCTCGCCAAAAGTGTCCTTGCTTAAAAGTTGTGGGATCGAAAGGGTTAATTTCACGTTTAATAATATCGTTGATAGATGTCATGAGAAAATTTCCGTTAAATTTATCGAGAACTCAGTAGAGGCGGATTTAGCAAAAAGGTTTGAATCCAATCAAGATTAAATTGAAGTCAAAACCCGCCCATTCCAACAGTCTGTAGTAAACATTTAGGTAATCGATGTCACAGAGATAAAAAACAGTGCGCCACCAATATCTTGTGGAATTCCACTGTCAATTTGTTCGGAAGTATAGGGCATTGTATCTACTAATGAACTTAACTCAATTTGGTCATAACGTTGTAAGCGATAAAGTACCTGATCTAATTCTTCCCTAGATAAGGGCGGTTGTAACTTCTGGCGTACATGAAAAATTGGTAAATAATTTTCTGTACCCATTTCTCTGTCTAATTCCTGAATAACTTGGAAAATTTCTGCATCACTTAGCTTATTCTCAAGTTTATCTGTTACTGCTACCTTGTCAGCTTCAAATAATCGAGTTTTCCGCAAAAAGCGCAAATAATTTGTTAATAAATCTAAACTAATAATTGGATGAGTACCTTTGGCGGTGAATTCGTCACGCAAATATTCCTGTCCTCGCTGGGTTAACCAAACTTCGGCTTTCTTTTTTTGCAGTTGAGTTTCCACTTCCACTAATCCCCGTTTCGCCAAATTTTGCAGTATTTCCTGGCGTTCAGCGGCTTTAACTAAAGTGATTTCACTGGGTTTAAGTTTTTTAGAGGTTTTGCTGATTTTTTCTAGGACTTTTAGTTCGGTTTCTCCGATCGGCAATTGGGAAGCGTCCATTTTCAACAAAGCAAGTCCGGGAGGTAAAATCTTTACAGAGGCGATCTCACGGGAGTAATCTACCAGTTCCCTTTCGCCTAACACTCGACAAATTTTATCTTTCCCCGGAAAGCTTTTCAACGTTGCAGCAGCTAGTGGCGATCGGTAATTTTCACAACCTAGCAACTTCAAAAGAAATTTTAGCTCATTAGAATCCATAGATAATCTTTGGTTAATTGGTAAGCTTGCAATTCTTCTAATCAGCTTCTCCAAGGTTACAATTCTAATGGTAATTGCGATCGTCAATTTGCGGATCTGTAAAATTAATTAAATTTAATTTTTGGGTATATTATTTTTTACCTCTACCAAAAGTTACTTTTTTGTACGGTTGGTAGTTGTTGTAGTGAGTGCGATCGCAAATTCAGTAATTTCCCCGAATCCTTAGATTGTAGCTTGATCGACAATAGAAAGCAGAGTCAGCTTATCTTTGATAAGTGCCGCACCAGAGAGGAGAAACATTTTGAGTTTTAATCCTCAACTTTGCCGTAACGAAAGCGAAGTTGAAAGTAAGCTTATCGTTAATTATTTGTTACCCAAGTTAGGTTACACTCCTGATACTTGGCATCAAGAAGTTGCTTTCGGCAGAATTCGTCTAGATTTTTTAGCTTTTGCCATCCAAAAAATCCCTTTTGTCTTGGATGCTGACTCGCCATCAGCTGTGGTGATAGAAGCGAAACATCCACAGCAAAAATTAGATAAGCATATCCCCAGACTCAAGCGATATTTAATTAGTTTGAATCTCAGATATGCGTTATTGACAAATGCTTTAGAAATCAGAATTTATGAAAGATTCAAGGATGATATCCTGTTGATTTTTCAGTGTTCTGGAGAAAAAGTTGATAGTTACATAGATGAAATTAAATCTCTAATTGGCAGAGGTAGTCTGAAAGAAAAACCTACAGAAGTTCCTTCTGTAGTAATCAAATCTCAAAATGAACAAGTAAAACCGACTGTTCAAATCTCTAAACCTAATCCTGAAAATACGAGGAAAGATACAATGAAAACGATCGCAGTTTACCACAATAAAGGCGGAGTTGGTAAAACCACAACTGTAGTAAATTTGGCAGCAGCATTAAGTAAAAAAGGTAAGCGAGTCCTTGTTATAGATTTGGATAGCCAAGCCAATACAACATTTGCTACAGGTTTAATCAAATTTACTGATGAAGAAATGGATGATATTAAAGACTGCAATATTCTTCATATATTGAAATCTTACGAACTATATCCAATCCAACAAGTTGCTAAAAAGTGTCAATTCACTAATCCTGAAATTAGCGTTGTTCCTTCTCATATAACTTTGATGAATGAAGAACCTATCTTAACCCAAATTGATTACTGTAAATGGATGCTTCGTCAAAAGCTAGATGAAGTAAAAGAAGAATATGACATTGTACTTATTGACACGCCTCCCTCATTGAGCTTGTATGCAAGAATTGCTTTAATTACAGCTGATTACCTAATCATACCTTCCGATCTAAAACCTTTTGCAAATCAAGGCTTAGTTAATGTAAAAAATTTGGTCAAAGAAATTGATGTATTTAGGAAGCAAATAGGAAAACAAACTTTAGAAATACTTGGAGTTGTACCTTCCAAAATATCTACTAACGCTAAGTTTATCCAGCACACTTTAAAAAATCGCCTGGAAAAGATAGATAAAAAATATGGCATTCCTGTTATGGATACCGTAATTTATGAAAGAGATGACCTAGCAAAATGTGCTGAAAAAGTTATGATTGTAGGAGATCTAGAAATTCCCGATCCTATATCGGTACTTGATTTTAAACCTGATTCAGTTGCCGCTCAAGAATTTGAATTGCTAGCTATAGAAGTTTTAGAAAAAATAGGAATGAATTAATGAAACTATCCACTTCGCTTGTAGCTGTCCGAAGAGTTACCTCTAACGTTCCTCGTTCAACTTTTCCAGATGACGAGATAGAAAAGGTTGCTAAGTTAATTGTAGAAACAGAAGGAATAATTAACCCTATCATCGTTCGTCGAACGAGTTTGCAATCTTATGAGGTAGTTGACGGACACTTTGAATACTATGCTGCTGCTAGGGCAAGAGAAATCGATTTAGCTAGAGGAGAAATGGTCAGTGCCTACATTATTGAAGACGAAAAAGAGGAGTTTATAATAGAGCAAATCAAATTACTGAGAAAGCCCGGAGCAATAATCAGTCCAGATCCAGATTCTGTTGCCATAGAAAGAATTGAAAATCGCTTGACGAATTTGGAATCTAGGCTGGAAAAGAGGATTGATGATATTCTGCAAAAATCATTAGAAAAACAACAGCTAGAGATTCAAGTCAAAGAATTAAGAAATCAAATAGGGAAAAATTTTGAACCATTGGAGGTTTTTAACAATGTCAATAAAGCTGACTTAGCCTTTAGATTAAAAACAGGAGGTTTAAGTGAATCAAAAGCTGCTATAGTTGCCGAGATTATCGAAAAGTTGCGACAAAAAGAGCCGTTTAAATCTTTGAACGATGTAGTAGAACGGGTAAAAATTAAAAATGCAAAAAGAGAGGAAAAAGCCATAAGCATCAAAAAAATGCTGGAAATAATTGATACTTGGTCATGTACTTCGTTTAATTAAAACCTTGCCTGAATTTCTTTCCTCCACCTTCCCCTACCCACCCACTCCCGGAGGAAAGAAAATCATCTTTTCGCTAAGATCTCAAATTCCCGATAAATATCCTCTGCTTTCAACAGCAAAGGAATCAAATTATCTTCTTCTATGTCTTTAATAAAGAAATCTTTTAAATACTCACGCTTTTCCGAAGGCCCAGAATGAAACCCTACTACTTTATGAATTGTTTTCACACTTTCTTTGGTATGCTTAAAAATTGCAAAATTTGTCTGAAAACGTTGATTGATTTGCTCTATAATTGCCCCAAAATCATTAGTAACTTCATCAAATAATCCAATTACATAATTTTCTCTGTAAGGTAATACTTGTAAATAAAATTTAATCCAAGCTTTTAAATAGCTTTTTAAACAAGCTCCCCAACCAGGATAATCCACATTAAATCGATAACTTATTTCTAATTCTAAACTCTTTAGAGAAATTATGGCATCTGCTGGTTCACGAATTAGTAATAGTGTGGGAATTGACAAATCAGCAGCGCGGATTACTTGTGCTGCTGCGTGTAAATGAGATGCGATTGTTAAAGGTTTTGGCTGTACAGATTGGATTGCAGCTACAGAAAAACTGTTCGCAGAACGCGGAAATCCTTCTATAACTAATTGTGTGTTTTCTTGTACTGCTTGTCTTGTTCCTTTGCCTAGCAGCGATCGCATCGGGAAAAACAATTCTGGATACAAACTGCAAAAAGAACGTAACTCAAATTTTAACTTCAATAGCGTTTGTTTACTAGATGCACTGTAATACATAACTCAAACCGCTAAAATTCTAACTATGCTAGCACTTAACTTTTAATTTCCTAAGCAAATTTTTTACAAATCACTACTTTTCTGTATGTACATAGCAAATTCACTAGGCCAGCTAGCTTAACATAGTTATAACTCAAGTCGCCAGTGGCAAACTTAACTCTAACACTCACCTCTTTTACCTAACTACTATGAACATCCTCATGCTTTCCTCAACCTTCCCCTACCCACCAACTCGCGGGGGAACGGAAATTAGAACCTTTAACTTACTCAAATACCTACAACAACGTCATCAAATCACCCTAGTTACTCAGCGTCACTCAGGAGTTACTGACACGGAAGTAGCAGAACTCCGTCAATGGGTGAAAGAATTAGTGATTTTTCCCCTACCACCAGAACCAACTAAACTAAGTGGAATTAAAGGATTAATTGGCAAAGTTTCCCGCTTTTCCGAATCCTTAATTAAAGCAACGCCACCAAATGTTTTATATCGTTACTCTCCCGAAATTCAAGCTTGGGTAGATGACTTTGTGAAAGCGGGAAAATGTGATGTCATTACCTGCGAACATAGCGTTAATGAAATTTATGTGCGTCCTGAATTTAAAAATTCGGTGAAAACAATTGTCGATATTCATAGTTCCGTTTATGGTTGGATAAGCGATCATTTAGATATGGGTGCTTCGCCGAATGCAGTGCGCGATCGCCTTTACCTCAACCTCCTTTTAGAACGCTACGAAAAACGCTACTCCGCCAAATTTAACTACTTAGTAGTCACCACCGAAGACGACAAAAAACAATTTCTTAAATACCGTTCCGATGCCAAAATCCCGGTCATTCCTAACGGTGTAGACTTAGAATTATTTCCCTATCGTCACAGCGATCCAGGCGGATATAAACTAGCATTTGTCGGCGCAATGGACGCTTCCCACAACATCGACGCAGTGCGATTTTTTGCTTTAGAAGTGTTACCAGAATTGCAAAAAACCTACCCCAATACTACTTTTAGTATAGTCGGCGCACGTCCCACCCCCGAAGTTTTAGCACTGGCAGAAACCAAAGGAGTTATTGTTACTGGAAAAGTGCCATCAATGGTAGACTATCTCCACGAAAGTACAATTTGTGTAGTACCTTTGCGTGCAGGTTATGGGATTAAAAATAAAACCCTAGAAGCAATGGCAGCAGGAAGTCCGGTAGTCGGTAGCGATCGCGGATTAGAAGGATTAGCCGTTGACACTCCCAATCTACCATTAAGAGCATTAAGAGCTAACAGCATCCCAGAATATATTAACGCCATCACTCGCTTATTTGAAAATCCCCAATTGCGCCAGGAATTGTCAAAAAATGGGCGATATTTGGTAGAAACTGAATACACCTGGGAACGCGCCGGACAACTTTACGAACAAGTAATCACCGATTAAGCCAATTGCGAATCTTGACTTTTAAATAAGTAAAAAACGGCAATTGGTAACTTTCTGCTAACAACCAAACCACCAAAATTAAATGAGAGATAAAAGTCAAAAACAGCCAAATTAAAGGAAAAGAAGATTGACTACTTCCTTCTTCTGGTGGAAAAATATAAGTAGAAACTCCCACAATTAAAGTTGGAAAAATTACCAAAGCCATTCCCAACAGCCAAACCACAAAAGATAATTCCGAATCTTTTTGATATGCTAACTTCCAATTTCGACCAGTCCACCGCCAAGCCATCGGCGGCATACTATCTGCCATAATTAACACTTGTTCCTCAATGTTAGCCGTAAAAATATGGCGACAAAAATCACAAGCAAAAGCTTCCGTGAGAGTTAACACTGAAATATGACCATAGCGACAGACTGGACAACTATAAGCATCATGATAATTAAGTTTTCTGCTCTCAAGGGCTGGTTTGCTCGAATGCTTTGGTATATTCATTATTCCAACCGATTATTCTCAACCTTTGACAAGTCATTATTCGCATAGTTTAGCGATTGGTCAACAACCCCACCCACAAGGGGATGGGGCTTGCGATTCTAAGTCCCCGAAGGGCAGACCGCAATAGGCGAATTGACTGTCGCCCTAAGTTTTAAAAAATCCTCACGAATGTTTATCGCTGCGTTGTAATCCGCATGGCACTCAAACCCACACTTCTTACACCGAAATTCAGCCTGAGACAGGCGATTCCCTCGCTCGATATGTCCACATTCGGAACATTTTTGGCTGGTGTATCGCGGGTCTACAAAGCCCACACTTACACCTCTCGCTTCGGCTTTGTAGGTAACGAATGCTTGGAACTGAGCGAAACTCCATCCATGCAATCTGCGACGTTGAGCCTTCCTCATTTTGGCTCTACCGCGAATGTTCGTGAGGTCTTCAAAAACCAATGTTGCACCACTGCTTACAGACCGAGCCAGTCGCTTACTCAGCACATGGTCACAATCTTTGCGGAACCGTCTCTGTCTGCCCGACAACTTCTTAAGATGTCGTTTAGCAGATTTCGTGCCTTTGCTTTGAAGTCTACGGCGCAACTCAAATGTTCTATCTTCTATCTCCTTCCAGTGATCAGAACCGTATTTGATACCCCGGCTATCAAACGCAGGGGAAGCAATACCCAAATCCACGCCAACAATCTCATCCGTTGCAATTACCTCTGGAGTTTCAATCTCCATAACAACGTGCAACCACCATCGCCCTTTGCGGTCTTTGAGCAAGTCTGCACTGGTGTTTTTCCAGTTCAGATATTGCTGATAGTATTCAGCAATTTCAAAGGGCAGTTTTACCCGTCCATTGATGCTGAGAATCGTCAGTTCAGAACGGTCAAACCAGACTTTATAAGACCTTGCATCGTATCGAATTGGGCAACGTTTCGAGGTTGGACGACTAACTGTTTTACCCTTCTTTTTCAAACTTTTAGCCGACTTCAAAGCCTCAGTTGCTTTGACCCTAGCGGCACAAACCAATTGAGAAGGCAAGCCCGTTGTAGCGCGATGGTCGTAGTAGGTTGCTTTGTGCAGACCTACGCCATTTGTCAAGTCGTTTTCCCATCCATACTTGCACACGGCATTGAACGACCAAGTGTATTGTTCAATCGTTTGAGACAACACTTTAGCCGTTTCAATGTCGGGTTGAAGTTGGATGCGAATCGTTCTTTGCATAGAACAATTATACCTTCATATAAGCATGGGGGTATCTGTAAATTGCAAAGATTGTGTGTCGATTTCGCGCCCGTTTGACCGGACTCAATCGACGCTCCTATCCCTCCCAACCCACAAGGGGATTGGGTTTCTCGGAGAAAGATCATGAAGCAATGTCGCTACTAGCAAATACTATTTTACAAATTTGCAAAAAGCTCAGCTGATATACAGCTGAGCTCCTGCAATTGGTTTGTAGTAGCGACTTTAGTCGTTTCCCAGGTTTGTAGTAGCGACTTTAGTCGTTTCCTTAAGCAAATAGAACGACTGAAGTCGTTACAACGAACAACTCTACCTATTTCTCTCTAGCATGATGATTCTGAAATGACTCATAGCATTTTTCAGGATCATACAAGTGACATTCGTCGGTAATCTGTTTCATTAATGACCAAGAAAAACGATATTCCCGGACATACTCTCCCCAATTTTCCTTTAAACTGCGATGCGCTAACCGCAAATTATAGGCAGGAATAGCAGTAGAAACGTGGTGCGGAACGTGAACATTGATATCGTGACAAAGAAATTCTACCCAGCCAGGATAGTCGCAATGAACACTTCCCGCTAATTGCGCCATCGCTTCATTCCACTCTGCTTCTGGTTTAAAAGGAATATCAGCATAAGTGTGGTGTACCAAAGTAAAGGTACTCATCCAGAAATGGTAAACCATCCAAGGCATTAACCAAAACTTGACAAAACCCCAAATCCCAGTAGTAGCGATTAAAGTAGGAAATGCGATCGCAGCAAACCCCAAAACCAACAATACCGAAAATCTTACCTGTTCCCGCTGTTTACCTTCAAATCTGTTCCAATTAAAGTGTAAAACTGCCCAATGCGCGATCGATCCTATCCACCAAAAACGACCCCGCATCGCTTGATAACCCCATTTTCCCCATGTACCCAAACTATCGTAATACTCTGGTTTAAAAGGTTGCCAAGCATTATCCACATCCAACTTATTCGTATGGGTGTGGTGATAATTGTGGAGAATCCGCCAACTATGAAAAGGATAAATCAAAGGCAGCATCATCACATGACCCAGTAAATCATTCACCCAACGACGGTTAGCAAATGAACGATGACCACAGTCATGACCAATAACAAAAAAACCTGTCAGCGCTGTACCTGTAAAAATCCAAGCGAATGGTAACAAAAACCAAGGAGAAAAAACAATGCTGGCATAGCCTAAACAAACCAGCAACACATTAATTACCACCGAAGTCCAAGCTTTTCGGCGATTTTTCAAAAAAACCTCTTTTGGTAAAGTCCGCAAAATATCTCTGATGCGGAGATTTGGGGAAACTTCCTGGGTAGATCCGGAATCTTGGGGTTTTACAAATGATAGAGTCATGAATTATTTAAATTAAGCTTCCTGCGTAACCGTAATGTGTGTAGCAAAATAGGCACAGCAAACTAGCCTAGTAGGAATGAATCAGTAACAGGCAATATCGGGGAATATTTTGCTTTTTTGCTAAATCTCAGTATTAGTCAGGCTTGAGAACAATACTGGCTTTTCCGTAGAAAAACTGATTTGTTCGGAGCGAAACTTTCATTTTTATACCATAAGGTGAACCTGCTGGCTAGCCATGACAAATTTAGCCTGAGCTAAAACCAAAGCCCGGGTACTGATCGATGTACCGCAGAGGATGGAAAGTGCTGATCTCTACTATCCTTGATGATCCTGACTGCTGATTTCTGAATCTTCTTCTGTTAAACGCTGTTGTTTAAGATTTTGTAGCTGTTGCAACAAAGTTTCTACTTCCGCTTGCAGATTTAAAAGCTTAAGTTGCTGATCTGCCTGATACACCGACTTCATCTTTTCCATCATGCGGACTTGATTGGTTAGCGCTACAGACATATTGCTCGCTTCTTGAACAGCGATCGCCGGACGTTGAATAGTTGATGCAGATAAACCAGTTGACATTTTCGTTGCTTAGTTATATTTGCTTACTCACACCATCTCGTAAATTCTACCCTGTAACGTTAAGCAAAGTTAAGTTTTTGAAATATTAAATTTTTCTAAAATTGGCAGAAGGCAGAAGGGGAAAGAAAGGTAAAAGGTAAAAATTCCCCTTGTCCCCTTGTCCCCTTGTCCCCTCTGCCCCTCTGCTCCCCTGCCCAGGAAGGAACCTTACAGGGTAAACTGAGGGTATATTTCGGAGTTGTGTTGTATCTGTGATTGCTAGTCGTCCCCTTGCTGACTCTAAATTAAAAAGCTGGCCTGGTCTTATC
>JBAVZX010000281.1:0-1816 GCA_049589015.1 Phormidium sp.
GTATTAGTAGTGCGATCGGATTGATTTTGACTAACCAAAACACTTCTATAATTAAGAGTTTGCTGATTACTTTCTGTAGCAGCAACAGCAGAGTTAATCATGATAAAATTAACCCCGAAAGACAAAATTACAGCTAACATACAAGCTGAAGAAATGCGTCTTTTAATGGTGTTATTGATGGGAAATTGATGAGTAAAATGTTTCATGGTAGTGTCAAAAAGGTCTAATTATTTAACTGGCATTCAAGTAGCCAAAATCAAAGTAATTGTAATCCAAGGATTATATAAGTAGATTACCTTTTTTCTGGCTCAATCGCTCGTTCACCCAAAAATTATAGACGTTATTACCCCATTCCTGAGTTCCCAGAAATTATTCCTCCCCAAGGAGTATGGCTGAAAATTGCTGATTAATTAAGATGTCAGAGTAAGCATCAGGTAGAAACTAAGGATTGAAAGTGATGAAAGTTACTAAAAATTGGCGAGTGGTTTGTAAAATATTTGTAGCTGGATTGTTAATTACGAATCTTTGGATGTTTAACTTGCCAAATGCGATCGCAGCAGTTAATACTCCTCATGAAGATACTCATCTCACACAGGGAGATTCCAACATTTCTAAAGCAAGAATTCAACGCATTGACACTGTTGCTGAATGTAGAAAATATTTAGACCAAGGAAATAATAGTAGCACTGCTAATTTAGACAGACCATTAGATAAAATGGGAAACGATCGCTTAGTGGGAGCATTAAAAGCTACAGATAACCCTAACCCCACTGAAGCAGAAGTCGCCTTTAAGCGTTGTCTGGAAGCGAACAAAATTGTCCCTCAGCCTTCGGAAGGCGATCGACCTTCAATATTCTAAAATTACTTTAACTAAAACCGGGAAACATGGAAAAAGCCACTTTTGCTGCTGGTTGTTTTTGGGGAGTCGAAGAAACTTTTCGCCAAGTTAAAGGCGTTATCTCCACAACAGTTGGTTACACAGGTGGGCATTTTCCTAACCCTTGCTATTTAGATGTTTGTGCTAGAATTACGGGTCATGCAGAATCAGTCCAAATCGAGTATGATCCGTCTCAAATTACTTATAATCAACTATTAGAAATATTTTGGAATTTTGACACTCCCCAGCCTAAAGGCGTGGGGATTCTTCATTCACAGACTCAGCTTGCTCTGACAGGATTACTCCAACCAAAGTAGCGGCTAAATCTCCTGAAGCGTTCGGATTATTAATCCAAGTTCCGGTATGCCCTACCGTACTCAAGGCTACTTTCAGAATATTGATAGCGGCGTTCCAATCTCTATCTAAGACAAATCCACACTGACAAATATGAGTTCTTGTCGATAGAGATTTTTTGACTATTGCGCCACAATTAGAGCATTTTTGAGAAGTATAAGCCGGATTAACAGCAATAGTTATCTTGCCAAACTTTACCCCAAAATACTCTAGCCATTTCCTGAATTGATACCAACCTGCATCATTAATAGATTTAGCGAGACAATGATTTTTTACTAAATTCTTAATCCTCAAATCTTCGTAGGCAATCAAATCATTAGATTGAATCACGCAACGCGCCACTCTCTTGGCGTGTTCTTCACGTTGCCTACTTATTTTGAGGTGTACTCGCCCTAATCTATTAACGGCTAATCGACGATTGGTAGAGCCTTTCTTTTTGCGAGAAACCCGCTTTTGTCTAAACTTTAAGCGTTTCTCGCCTGCTCGATAAAATCTGGGGTTAGGTTCACTGTATCCGTTGCTGTCGGTGTAAAACTCTTTCAATCCAACATCCAAGCCAATAGCTTTACCCGTTGGATTTGTTTC
>JBAVZX010000282.1:0-2393 GCA_049589015.1 Phormidium sp.
CCCATCTCTTAGATCGCAAACCGAAACAATTGTCAGGAGGACAACAACAAAGGGTGGCTTTAGGAAGGGCGATCGCACGGGAACCAAAGGTATTTTTGTTAGATGAACCTTTGTCGAATTTAGATGCTCAATTGCGCGATGATACAAGGGCAGAATTAAAGGAGTTGCATCAAAGAGTGGGAGTTACTACTATTTATGTGACTCACGATCAAGTTGAGGCAATGACTTTGGCTGATAAAATTATAGTTTTAAATCGGGGAAAAATTCAACAAGTTGGTGAACCACAGGAAATTTATGCTCATCCGGTTAATCGCATGGTGGCGACTTTTTTGGGTAATCCCAAGATGAATATTTTACCGGGAATTTATGCGGGTGAGGTGTTTAAAATCGGGGAACAAGTGTTAAGTTGTCCGGGGTTTATTCGGGATAAGTTACAGTTAAGGGAAGGGCAAGGTTTAGATTTGGGTATTCGTCCTGAACATATAGAAGTAATTGAACCGCAGAGACGCAAGAACGCTCCAGAGGAAGAAGAAGGAGAGTTATTTGTTGAGGTGAAAGTTATTGAGCCTTTGGGAAGAGAGACTTTAGTTCGTGTTAGTTTATCTGGGTTGGATTTGCAAATGGATGTGTTGGCTTCGGGTAGTTGGCGGGGTAGAGTTGGCGATCGCATTCCTGTACAATTTGATTTAAATCATCTGTTTATTTTTGATCCTGCTAGTGGTGATACTCTTTATCCTTTAAAATGAGTTGAGAATATTTCCGCTTGCTGATTTCAAGTCAGGTGAGGGAATTTTTGCGTTTGCTCGGAGTTATTTTTCTGAGCAAAAGAATCAGTTTTTGCGGCGAATGGTGTAAAATGAGCGAATGAGAATCATTATCATTGGGAGGTATTTACTACTTGAAAAGACATCAGTGGTTTCGCTTGGGTATGATGGCAACGTTAAGTTGTTATTTAGTAATTGGTTCCCCTAATGCTGCATCTGCAATGCACATTATGGAAGGATTTTTACCAGTTCAGTGGGCAATTTTCTGGTGGGTGGTGTTTATTCCGTTTTTTGTTTGGGGTTTGCGATCGATCGCCCGCATTACCCATCAACATCCCGAAACTAAACTACTTTTAGCACTCGCAGGAGCATTCACTTTTGTCCTGTCTGCATTGAAAATTCCCTCTGTCACTGGAAGTAGTTCTCATCCTACGGGAACTGGCTTAGGTGCGGTATTATTTGGCCCTTCAGTGATGTCTGTATTGGGCGCTTTGGTATTATTATTTCAGGCGTTACTTTTGGCTCATGGTGGCTTAACAACTTTGGGCGCAAATGCAGTTTCAATGGCAGTAGTTGGCCCATTTGTTGCTTTTGGAATCTATCAATTAGTGATGAAAACCAGCGGTAGACAAACTCTAGCAATTTTTCTGGCAGCTTCTTTGGCGAACCTTTTCACTTATATAATTACATCAGTTCAATTGGCGTTAGCATTTCCGGCAGAAGTTGGCGGAGTGTTAGCAGCTTTTGCTAAATTTGCGGGAATTTTTGCCATCACTCAAATTCCTTTAGCTATCAGTGAAGGTTTGCTCACAGTGCTGGTGTGGAACTGGCTTGTTACTTATAATCGTCACGAGTTACAAGCATTAAATGTGATTAAACAAGGAGCATAACGAATGCAAATTTCCCGAAAAAGTTGGAATAATTGGTTTTTAGTATTGGGTGTATTGGTGTTAGCGATCGCACCATTAATTCTAATTCGTGGAGCCGAATTTGGCGGTGCCGATGGCAAAGCAGAATCAGCAATTCAAGAAGTTAATCCAAATTATAAACCTTGGGCAACTTCAATTTTTGAACCTGCTAGTGGGGAAATTGAATCACTATTGTTTTCAGTACAAGCGGGATTGGGTGCTGGAGTGATTGGTTATGTAATTGGGTTATATCGTGGTAGACAAGAACAGCGAAAACGCCAAGAAATGAAAGAGGAAAATAACGGTTGATTGTTTTTTAAAGCTGCCAAAATGCACCATCATCTTGATGCTTATAGCCATACTAATTCTCTGAAAAAATTACCACCGTTACAAAAGCTGATATTTGCCCTAACTGTTTTAGCGATCGCTTTAGTAGCGCATCCTTTCACCCAAGGGGCAATTTTTCTTTGGTTAAATGTGTGGACGATCGGCTATGCTCGAATTCCCATAAAAGTATATGGGAGTGTTTTGGGAGTTGTCAGTTTGTTTCTGTTCACCAGTTTTCCCGCATTGTTATTTAATGTTGTCGCGATCGACCAAATTAATCTAATCCAAGCAAGTTCTTTAGGTGGATTAACCATTGGTAATTGGTATTTATTTATCAGTCATTCTGGATTAATTCAAGCTGGGGAAATTGTCATGCGATCGCTTGCTTCTGTTT
>JBAVZX010000283.1:0-1928 GCA_049589015.1 Phormidium sp.
GTCCTCAAAATTCCCTCCACTACCAATTTTTACAAAGGTAGTCCATGTCATATCGTAGTATTCATTTTGCTGCTGTCTTCCTATAATAAGGCGCATTCGATAAACTGTCCCACCTTGAGGACTCCAGTTGTAGAAAGTGATTGGTACATTGAATGTTACTCCTAAAATATCTCCACTAGGAGTTTTAACTTTACTTGGGAAAAGTACAATATTCCTGCCAAGTAGTAGCTTAATTTCAGCTAATCTGAAATAAGCGAAGTAAGCTACAACTCCTGACAAAATTAAGCTCGTTATAGAAATAAGAATTGGAAGTATATTGGCTGGCTGCATAAACCTTAATTCAAAAGCGTTAAATACTTTGACACCGGAACAGAAATGTAATTTTTTGTTTCTGATGAAATACATTAAAAGAGGATATGACCCGCATTTTCGTATTGTTCAGACATTACTTTTCCTGATTTCTTCATATAAATTTTAGCACTTTATGAGATCGCGTAGCGTGTGCGTAGCAGGTATTGCGTAAACGCGATCGCTGCATGAAGGTCTAGTGAATGCTAATCAGGCTACTCGTTAATTATCGTGCATTCTTGTACTGCTAATAGCGTAGTCTGACAACAAAGGCGCATTTTCCCCAACACTTTTGGCAAATTCATCAGTTAATCGATCGACCATTGTTTCAAACTCTTCTTCTGTAATTTCCTGACGTACCTTTGCAGCTAAAAGATCGTATTGTTCATCAGTTGTAGACTCAAAGCGGACTTGCCATGCTTGTTCATCTTTTAATTCTGCTAACAGGCGAGTAGCGATCGCATCTTGTTCCGCTTCCGGTAACTTTTCAATTTCTGCAATTACACGCCTCAATAATTCAGTCATAATTCCTTTTTTTGAGCAACTTATCATATAAGTTTAACTTGCGGATTAACTATGAGTAATACTTACTCATTTTGTTTTGCTCGTTTAATTTGCTCAATCTTTTCTTTAAAAATAGCTTCCATTTCGGCTATAGGATCGGCAAGATCGAGAGGATTAGGATACCGTATAGCATTAGGATCGCGACGACTCATTAACTCTTGTAATGCTGCATGGAATACTTCCTCATCGTTTCTATTTTCAGAAATATACTGCTTTAGTTCAGCATTTGTCATTTCTTGTAATTTTTGTGTCATTGAACAAACTCCCAAATTCCATTTTCATCTATTACGATCGCAATTTCATCCCTTACTCCAGCCTGGATGTAGATTGTTTTTAATTTTTGGTCATAACGAAAAACTTGAATTGGTTGATACAGATTAGAAAGTAACTGACAAACAAATATAGCCGCGTAGCACTGGCTTTGTGTCGGCAAGTTGTCGCTCCTAAATATAATATATGACAAATTTAGCTTATCAGAAGTTGATACTGATGAATCAGCTGCTACGTTGGCAAGGTTTGAGTGCTAGTTGTGTGTGGTGTTTGTGGGGTGTAGTGCGATTCATTCTTCTATTATGCTTTCATTTGCGATCGCTCTTGTTCTTTTTCCAATATATTTAATATTAACATCAACTAGAATTATTCACTATGGACAACACAGCCAAAATTTACACTCTATACTTTGTTTTTGTCGATACCCTAACCTCTATTGGCAACATTGAAAACAACAGAGAAAATCCCGGAGAAAAGTTTGATACTAATGCACTTTTTAATAGATTTTTGACTTACGGTAAAAATCAATATTCTGATTTACACTATGATCTAGTTGCCGAAATTGGAGGTATTCATTCCAAGGCTGAACAAGAGTATGGCAGAATTGCCTCCAGAATTGCAAGTTTTTTAGGCACTTTGCGGGATGGAAAAAATGTAGGTTTAGTTTTTGCCCTTTGGATTGCTGTAGAATTAGCCTTGAGTTTCTATTTTTCAAATTGTGAAAATCAGCCTGACTTGGTTTATGA
>JBAVZX010000284.1:0-2493 GCA_049589015.1 Phormidium sp.
CTTTAAAGATGACAGCAAAGGAGTTTTTGGATTTGTGCGATCGGCCAGTCGAATTTGATTCTAATAATTTATTCAATGTAATCCGTGATTTTGTGAATAACGAATTTCACCCACAAATGACTGAAGAAATGGTGAGTTAAGCGAAGTTTTTAGTAACTTATCCGCTACATCTGTTACAGATTTGGTTTAGGATATTTTTCAATTTCGGAGATGGGTAATAGTAAGGTGTCTTCGATGTATTGTCGGACTTTCGGGTTAACGCGGCAATCACTCTTGAGGCAATCGACTAATAGTAAGTTTGCATAGTAATAGTCCTCTAGTAAATCTTTATATTTGCTAAAATTCCAAGTGTGACCAATATTACGATGTTTAATCATTAAAGATGTTAATCGCTCCCCCCATAATAGACCTCCGTAAACTCTGCTTGAACACCACCCTACATACAGTAGGTATCCTTCTATACTGTTTTCTATTTCTGTTAGTTCAAGTTTCAGACTTTGTAGTGACAAATATAGCTCTGGATCAAGGGAGGAAGCTATGGTAATCGCCATATCAAAGTCTTTCTTTAAGAATATATAACCACGATTATTGTAAGAAGATTCAGGATATAAGAGGCCATAAGCACCAAGGCCAAGAGAGGCATCAAGACAGTAGTCGAGTTCAGTTTCATCATTGTAGTTAATGTCGAGAGCGTCAGCAAGTGGATTAGTTACAGGCATACCATCCCAGAAATCCAAGTTTGTATAACCCCAATACGAATAAAAAGCTCTAATTGCTGCTGGCTTACAAGGAATATTAACTAAACGACTTTTCTCATTTAACCATATTAAAAATTGCTGTAACTCTTGATAATTAGCTAGAAAACTATCAATTTTTTCTTTCATAAACAGTAATAAACAGTCAGTATCAGCCAGCATTTCAACGGTTAATAAAAATACTTCCCGCCATTGCTCATTAGTGAGATGGTTGACTAAACTATATAATGCTTTTTCTGATGACTGCTTTACAAAGACAAACTCTCTAGCAGTGAAATATTCATGAAATGTCAAATGAGAAAAAGAATAAATTCCTTTAGCTCGTTCTACTAATAACCCATGTTGGGCTTCAATTGACTTTAAAACTCTTTCACTGTCAAATTGTAATGCTTCTGGATCTGTTTTGGCATCGGGTAAATTGCGGATGTATTCTCTAATGTATTGTTCAGCAACCTTTTGCTTAAAGAAATAATCTGAACGCTCAAAAGTATTAAGCGCAATTTTGCTGAGTAAATCTTCTTTACGTTGAGCAGACAACTTTTTATAAACTTGATCGCGATATATTCCCCGTTTAGCATCCCATTTTTTTAACAATGCGTCTATTCCCTCCTTGTAAAGTTCCGAACGATTTTCTGGAAATTCACCTGATTCTTCAAAAACCAAACATAGAAGAGTCAATAGTAACGGATTCGTTGACAGTTCTTTAACCCGATGATTACATAGAAGACGTTTAATAAACTTATCTGCGTTTACATTCTTGTTTTTAAACCAATTTTTCGCAAACGTAGCAATTTGTTCATCATCAAAATCAGCTACTTCTACTTCGGAAAACTTGTCGAATATATATTCCTTTGCTGCAATACGACAAGTCATGACAAAGTGATTGTTAAGAAACTGGTCAGAAAAGTCTCGGATTTCCTTTAAAACTCGTTGACTGTCCTCTTCTTTAACTTCATCTAATCCATCGAGTAAAACTAATGCCTTGTTGTTTTGAAATATTTCAACAACCTGATTATCTGTAACCTCGCAATTGGCTAATTGCTGGCTAACATATTCCAGTAATATTGGTTTATTGGTAACTTCAGCAAAGTCTTTGAGAGTGATAAAAATCGGTACTAGTTCAGTCTTAATTTTACCCTCGATAGACTGAATCGCTAAATACTTTAAAAATGTTGTTTTACCTGCACCTGGCTTTCCCAGAATCATTAATTTAGAATATTTTTCCACAGCCTCTAATCCGGGAACCCGTTTTTCCTTTATTTCGCCTAATCCGAAGCGATCAAAATCTCCAAAGTTAGATTCTTCGAGTAATTCAGAAATTCCTTTACGCCTGCGTCCAGTGATTTTTTCTAGAATGTTGACATTAGTGTAAATATCATTTAATCCAATAGGTTGAGTCATGTCCAATACGCGCATTCTGCCGCATTGTTCTTGAATGAGGGGTTTTATTTTTTGGCGTACTTCTTGGACTAAGACATCAATATTAATTTTTGATTGTTGATTCTCTTCGATTAACTCATCTTTAACTATTTCGTTCTGTTCCAATTTAAGCTGAGAGCAGATTTCTCTAAAATAATCGCCATTAATACGATTACCTTTGAATAAGCTTGCAATTGTCTGGCGACTACAACCAACAAAACCTGCTAAATCAGCTTGTGTCCATTCCTTTTTTTTCAGCATAGCTCTTATTTTTTTGATTCCTTCTGGAGACGCTTGAAGTTTTCGCCTTAACATAAGC
>JBAVZX010000285.1:0-25178 GCA_049589015.1 Phormidium sp.
AAATTAAGGGAACCCAATTTGAACAGAGTAGTCAACCAGATGTGATAATTGGGATAGCTTTAGATGCTTTAATTGCCGCCGAATCAGAGCAAATTTCGCTCGGTCAATACCAAATTTCATGGCATCAACCCCAATTAACGCTATTAATTACAGATGTTGATAGGGGCGAAATCATTAAAGCTACTTTTGATGCCAATGGTAATTATCAATTACACGCTGCTCAAATTACCGAAATAGATGTAGAAAATTTCTCCACTTTTGACAAACAACAAAAACTGCAAGTTCAGCTAGAAATAGATTGAATTATATCCGTCTATTAAAGCATTACTTTAAACAGAGCATCACAGAAGTTCGAGATTTTTTATATTTTTGAAGCTAACGCTTCGCGATTAGAAAACTACGAACGGTGCTAACACTACAGCACTGTTCGATTCAACCTGACTAGACTCAGTATGAACAATTTCTCAAACAACCTGAACTTTCAAAAAATGCTTGGTATTAACAACAACGATGCCAAAAAACTAGCACAATTAGGACTAAATACTATTGTCAATCTTCTCTATTATTTTCCTAGAGAATATTTATCATTTAGACGTACTCGCATTAGCGAAGCTCGCACAGGAGAATACGTTACCATTGCTGGAAAAATAGTTAATCACGTCATCTTTGATTGTCGAAAAAAACCAAAGCTAACCCTGCAAAAATGGATTGTTCGCGACAAGACTGGCAAAATTAGCTGTACTCAATTTCACCATCATAGCTATTACCGTTCCCACAAATGGCGAGTCGAACAATATGAACTATACAGTCCAGGTACGCTAGTATTAGTAACAGGCAAAGTCAAGCAAGATAGCTACGGACTAACTATCAACAATCCTAGTATTAAAGTCGTCAGCTTGGCTGATGCTAAAGCTAGCACAAATTCAATTACACCGATTTATCGCTTAACTAAAGGTGTAACAAATGAGTTAATTCAGCATTGTACTCGGATAGCGATCGCACATACTCAAGGATGGCTCGATCCGCTTCCAACTAAACTGCGCTTTCGTTTTGAACTGGTTGATTTGGTAACTGCGCTCGCACAGATTCATTTTCCCCCAAACAACGATAGCTTGGAAAAAGCTCGCCGGAGATTAGCATTTGATGAATTTTTTTATCTACAACTGGGATTGTTACAGAGGCGATATTCTTTGCAACAACAACCAGCATATCCGTTGATAGCCACTCGCAAATTGCTCAATCAATTTTACCAAAAGCTACCGTTTACTCTCACCCAGGCACAACAACGGGTGATTAATGAAATTCTGTCTGATATGGAACAGTTATTACCGATGAATCGCTTGGTGCAGGGGGATGTAGGTGCTGGTAAAACAGTAGTCGCCGCAGTTGCAATGCTAGCGGCAATTCAATCTGGCTACCAAGTGGCACTGATGGCACCAACCGAGGTGCTGGCACAACAACATTTTGGGAAAATATCAGCATGGATTGAACCGTTGGGAATATCTCTAGCATTGCTGACAGGTTCCACTTCCAATCTAAAACGTCGGTCTATTTTGCAAGAACTAGAATCAGGAAAATTGTCATTGCTAGTTGGCACTCATGCTCTAATCCAAGATACCGTACACTTTAACCAGCTAGGTTTAGTGGTGATTGACGAACAACATCGGTTTGGTGTCGAACAGAGAATTAAATTATCGCAAAAAGGCATCACTCCTCATTTGCTAACGATGACGGCGACTCCCATCCCTCGCACTCTAGCATTAACTTTGCATGGAGATTTAGATGTCAGTCAGATTGACGAGTTACCACCAGGTAGACAACCAATAGAAACTAAGCTATTGACCGAGCGAACGCGAGATAAAGCTTACCGTTTAATCGATCGAGAAGTAGAACGGGGTCGTCAGGCATACATTATTCTGCCGCTAGTTGAAGCTTCCGCAAAGCTGGACTTGAAGGCTGCTATTGATGAATACCAACATTTGAGTGAAAATGTTTTCCCTAATTACAAAGTCGGATTATTGCATGGTCGCATGAATTCAGCCCAGAAAGAAACTGCGCTCACTCGTTTCCTTAACCATCAAACTCAGATTTTAGTATCTACTACGGTAGTTGAGGTTGGTGTCGATGTTCCGAATGCCAGTGTTATGCTCATCGAACACGCCGAACGATTTGGTTTATCCCAATTGCATCAACTACGAGGTCGAGTTGGCAGAGGTAGTCACAAATCTTATTGTCTATTGGTAAGTAATTCTAAATCTGAAGATGCTAAAACTCGGTTAAAGGTAATGGAGACTTGCCAAGATGGTTTTTTCCTAGCTCAGATGGATTTGCGTTTAAGAGGGCCAGGTCAAGTGTTAGGAACCAAGCAAGCAGGGCTGCCAAATTTTGCTTTGGCTGATTTGAGCAAAGACCAGGTGTTATTAGAACAAGCGAGAGAGGCGGCACTATTAGCGATCGGCAAAGACCCGACATTGAAGCGATGGCCTGAACTTTTGCAGGAAATGTCCCGAAGACAACCGTTTGAGCAGCTGAGTATTAAGGTGGCACTTAATTGAGTCCAGCGTCGCCAGCCTGAAAATGTGCGCCACGGCGCACAATTCTACCGAGTTACATAAACTACTCTCAAAGTTTAAGTAAAGACTCGTCTTTGTCACACAACCACCTGCTGCTGCTGTATCATCACTTGCTCTCGAATCGCAGAAGCAGCTGCGGTGGCGATCGCCTCCCAATCCGATTCAGTTAGAATTGAACGCAACAGAAAACGTAGTTCGGAACGCTGATTTTCCGATATCCTTGGCTGTGCTGTTAGCTCTTGAGGCCACATTGCCAATAGTCGTTCTTGAACTTCTGGAGAAGGAGCGAGTAACCGCTGCAAAAGCAACTGTCTGCCACACTCTACTGCTGCTTCCATTCCTGCACCTAAATTCCAAGAAGCCAATAATTTAAGAAACTCACTGATAATGATGGAGCGCAACTCGAAGAAGTCAGCGAATCCAGATGGATTTTGGAGAAATTCTCCTAAGTTTGCTCCTAACTCAAAGCCTGCTCCAATATCGCATCCCGCCTCTTCCTCAATGCGAACTGCTTCCCTGACCCATTCTTCATCCAGCATCAGTTGCATCAAATCAACCACTGTTTCTTCTGTTTGCTTTTCCATTTCTAGTCCCTGTACCCTAATCAGCTTGCTACATTCTCCGTCGCAGTGACGGATACTCAAAATAAGTTAAATTTTCCTTCTCCTCATCAGCACCATAATTTGACATCCCCTTACCCTCATAAAAACTTTCTACCCCTGGTAATGCGTGCAACCCTACACGACCGGAATAGCCTAATTCTAAACTTCGCTGTCTGGCAAACAGCAACAAAGCTGTCCCAACACCTTTAAACTCTGGTGGTTGTTGAATTTTTGTCCGATTCCAAGGGGCAGCTGCCAGAGCCAAGACATAGACAATTCTTTGCTCCGGGGAAACTTGTGAACGATGCCATTGAGTTTCAATTGTCATCAATCCTTGGGTTTTTTCTTCACATTCAATTGCATAGCTTTCATAATTATTGCTAGAAAGAGAAATTCGTTTCTTAAACCACCAATCCCAATATTTGTCTGATTGGCTCAAAGACTGAAGTTGCTCCCGCCACAACAATTCAAAATCTTCAACGTGCTTTTGAGTCAAAGTTACTAAAGTCGCTGTTACGAAATCACTCTTACGCCCTCGAATCAATAGAATAGGTTTTTGCAAAATTTCTCTCCCAAAATCAAGTTCTAGCTTAGATTCAGCATTAATTATTTATGAGTTTTCTGCTCCAGCAAATAACTTTGACGATATCTTTGTTTAGCCATTCGTCTAGCTTCTTTGGTTGTCCAAGGCTTAACAGGAAGCAAATCTGGTTGTGATTCTAATAGTTCCAAATAAGACCGCTCGCCCGTCACTTCCCAGATTACCTGTGCTATGAATTTACAACAACTTAACGGTGCTTGTACTACCTGTTTTTCCGTAAACCGTACCACAATCCAACCCCACTCATTAAACAATTGATTGCGACGATAGTCACTGTCATCATCCCAGCAATGTGTCGGCTTTTTAGAAATACCAGCATAAGGCTCATCCACCTCCACATCAATGCCGATTCCTGAGCTATGATGCACAATAATAAAGTCTGCTGAATAGCACTTCTTTGACCTGGGAATCTTGAACTCAAGCCCCTGCATAACAGTTGGAAAATTACGCTGTAAGTCCTGCATAAATTCTTTTTCACTTACACCTTGTCTAGCTGAGGAACGACCAATTGGGCTAACTCGATTCTCCATCAAATTTGCCAATAATTTACAGCGCAATTCGGAATTGATTAAGGTTTTTTGAGGTAAAGAATCAGAGATAACCTGTGGTTTTCGATACTCGCTCGACTGCAACTGATATTGAGAAAGTAGTTGATTACGATAACCAAATAAATATGTATAACTAGCTGCCATCAAACAACTGTAAGCACCAACAACTAACAACACCTCAATCCCCGACCAACCCCAAGAAACAGCTAGTAATGGAAGCCCTATTACACCCGCTAACCACAGTAACCAAATTAACCCAAACCATTCAACAGATAACACAACTAATGGTTTGCTTACTTGAGCTTTTTTCTTGCCATTAGGTGGTAAAGTTACTTGATTTTCTTCTTTTATAACTAAAGGATATTGACGACAAAAATGAGCGATAACCTTTGGGTAAAACACTATAGGATAATTCATTTATTTTCAGAGCGCGAACGCGCTTTCGGATGAAAAAGCTATTGACAAAATGCCAAAATTTACTCGCAGAAAACCACCAACCGAAAAACCGAATCCCATCGTTACAGACGCGGAAACTGAAGCAATTTTAGCTCAAATCGAAGCCCAACGCGATTACTATCATACCTGTATTAACGGAAGTTACTAATGAATCTTGCTACTCAATCTTTAGCACAAACCTCAATGATGGCTGCTCAACTTTGGCAGCAATTAGAGCTAACACAAACTCCTGAAGAAATTGACCAACTTTTGCAATCAATTTGGCACAATCAAGAAAACCAAGAACTCTGCATTGACGCTCAAGCTGAACTAGCCGACCAAATTGATGCAGAACTTGCTGCTATCAAAGCGAGAATGCAGTTTTTAATAGACCTGCATCAAGCCGCAATTAATAAACTTGAAGGATGGAGACAACGATTAGACCACACTATTATTTACTTCAATCAAAAAGGTTTATTAACTTCAGAAATGATTGGCAAACAGCGTCGAATTATTGTCACAGAAAATCCCCCTACTTGTGAAGTTTTAGTTGACCCTTCTCAACTCCCCGAATCCTATTGTCGTATCGAAACTAAAACCATAATCTCTCCTGACAAAAAAGCAATCGCTAATGCTTGGAAACAAGGAATACCTGTTGATGGCACAAGAGTTTACCGTAAACGCAAAGTTATTTACAGCTTTCTTCCCAGTAGTTTACCCCAATATCAAGCTAACCAAGTAGAACCAAGCAAATCAAAACGCCAAAAACGCGGCTCATAACTTTACAAATTAATCCAATACAGTGGATTTTCTACTTGTTCTTGAGTAACGTTGAACAGGTTTGATGACATCAGATTTTGTCTCTCTTTAGCTTTAATTACCAGCCAAAGTTCATCTTCAATAAAAGTGGCTTCTAAGTGCGCCGATAAATCAACTTCAGAAAACAACTGATTTTGACTTTGTATCGCTTTAGTCATGCGGACTACTTTCACATTACCCCCCTTCTAACTTGATGCCTAATCTTTGATTTAGATTAGCACAAAATTTCTTAGACAAATCCCCTCCAATTGGAGGGGATAAACATCATTCATTAGCAGGTTTTATTGGTTCAAACTTAATTGTCACGCTCAACCTAGTTGTGATTCAGTCATTTTAAACTATGAAAAAGATTGCCCCTCATCGCTACACTGAATTAGCCAAGGGAGAAGGTCTGAGAATCCCTGTATTTGATATGTCATTGACCGATGGAAAAACTCCAGGTCGCTATCAAGCCGAACCGGAAGTATTGAGAAATTCCCTGCTCGAACTGCTCTTTGAACCATCCGAGTTAACATCGTTAGTAATTGTTAAACCTGACCCAAACGATACCAGTCACGACCCTCTGAAAAACATTGACTTTGCTGATGATATCCCTAGAAGAAGCACTTTTAGTTCTGGTAAAAATGTGTACTTTGCCGACCAACAACTTTCAACTAAACTATTAAGTATCTTTGCCACTCAACCCGACCACGCCTGTCGTTACGGTTCTCTACTAGTCAGCAGTTGTACTCAAGGAGCGCAACTTTTAGATAGTTTAGAAGATGGTCAAACGTTGAAAGTAAAAATTGTTGACTCTCAAAGCAATAATCCCAAGGAAAAAGCGTTAGCTAAAAAGTGGCAGACTGGCGACTGTCATGGCAAAATTTCACCCGCTTTAGCTCAACAACTTGGAGGAATTCATAACCGACCTTTCCAATTTCGTATGGCATGGATGAAACAGTGGTCGCAGGAAGATTGTCCAACTCCAGAGATTAGTTTCTTAGCTAAAGGAACCTTGCTACCTGATGCTCAACTAACTGATAATTCCGGCTATGATATTATTCTAGACCGCTCTTCCATCAAAGGAATTGCCAAAAACCAACTTGCTTCTTTAATTCCTTGCGGTGATTACGAATTTCCCCAAATTGTCTTAGGAAATCGTGGTAATGCTAAAACAACCGAGTACGAAAATTCTTGGCAATTCTCAATTTGGTACTCAGAATCAGCCATTGAAGCTGACATCGTTCCTGCTACTAAAGCCGAGGCTCAAAAATTAGCAAGTTTGCAGAATAATCGTATACAACTTGCCAAATACCTAGTCGAACAACATGACAAGAAAGCGGCTTTCAGACAAACAGCAGATGATACGGAAACTCAATTGAATGAATTAGGTGATGAGCAAACCAAACGTCACGAATCTCGCCTAATTTCTATTCTTAGAAACGATAAATTGGGTCAATTACTAGACTTTCCCAAAGTTGTTGACTTCATGCAGGAACAACTTGCCAAGAAATGGAAAGATTTAGCTATCAAAGGTGCGATTCATCATGGTTCGGCAATGGCTCAACCTGGTGAAGATTTGTTACCTGGAACGATTGTTGCACCTCATTTACGACATAGAACGGAAGTTATCGTTACTCGCTATCCCATTGTTAGTAAAGACAACATTCGCCGCTACACCGTGAACAACAAACAGAAACCCGAACTCATGCAGTACAAAGGTTGTGTCTTCATTCGTCCTGACCAAGCTATGCAGCATCACCAATGCGATTTTGATGGCGACCAATTGGTAATTACACCTGCTTCCAGACTACCTCGCATTGCCCAAGAAACCCTTCATGCTAATGATGAAAACCAATACGAAGCGATTGAAAAGCGCCCGAAAATTGACTACACTCAAGCCACAGACGAAGATGGTAAACGTAAGTATACCAAACTCAGACAGATTGCGGTGGCGATCGCTAAAAACAAAATCGGCTGGGTAGCTACTTTGATTGGACGAGTACAATCTTCTGCACCAGAAGCCGGACAACCAGAAGGTTTATTCAATCAACACCAACAGAAATTGCTAGGTAGATTATTCGATGCGCTTCAAATCGAAGTCGATAGCCCTAAAAGTGCTACTAGACTAGAAGACCACCACCCTAATTTATTAGAAATAGCCTCCAAGTGGTCTCAACAATATCCTTGCTACCTGTTCGATTTCAAAGATGACCCTAGACTATACAAAAGCGTACCGCTACCTACAGAAGATGGTACAGCAATTAGCGTCCTTGCCAAAAAAGCAGTTAATCCAGCTTGGGAACCGACTCGTCTCCAGAGTCGCCATCGCGATGAATTTCGTTACCTTTTTAGTCCACCATCAGATTTAGACGAACGAGAAACTTGGGAGAAACATTACATAAATTGGGCACAAGATGTCAAAGAACGTTATCGAGAAAGGATGGGCGAAATCTATGAATTACATGGTGAGAATCCTACCAATTTAAAAGAGGCAGTTAGCAAATTGTATGAAAGTTTGAGAAGCGATATTGCAGAAGCTTTTCCCAATCTAAGCGAACGCTTTTTAGCAGCCAGTGCGATGTGGCATTTAGAAACTACCAATCCCAATTTAGACGTTCCGCGTAAAGCTGGTAAGGAATTATCCCGTCAGCTTGAAATTGAATTTCATCTAGAATTGGATTACCAACAATTACACTCAGCATTACCTAAAGATACCTACATTCTTAGCGTTCCCTTTGAGGAATTTGTCAAAGATGACAAAGGTAAAATTGTTACAGACAAGCAACGAAAACCAGTCGTTCAAGATTTAGCTAAACAGTGGAAAGAGAGGCTAGATAACAAAAACATTCAATACGAAGCAACATTGCATCCTAGTTTACCGATGGTCAATTTTGCTTTACTTGACCCTAGCGATAAACTAATCGAAATTCTGGAAAAACGGTGTGGTAACAACATAAATGACATCGATAACTTGGACTTAACTTACCGTGATGGTTTAGGTCGAATTCAAGATATTAGTTCGCGGATTGTTGCACCTACCGAGTATACCTGGCTGGAGTCTCAACATCAAACACCTAAAGCAGCATTAGTACTCAACTTGTTTACAGATGAAATCTGCCAGCAATTACAAAACTTTCAATTTGACCGCGCCGAATTAATTGGACAGAAACACAATGATTGCAAAGATATTGATTTTAGTAGTCGAGAATGGAAAAACAGGAAACTAACTTTTTCAGTCGGTTCCTTTAAGAGTTCTGACTTAAGGTATAACGGTAGTCCTATTGTCCTTCTTGATGGGAAACAATTAGCCATGTTTTCTGCTAATTCGCCTAAACTACCAATTGGTGCTATCTTCGAGGCGACTATTAAACCTTCCTCAAAAGGCAGTAGCTTGCTGTTGAATATCGACCCCAAATCCGTACAATTAATGCAGACATTTGAACCAGAAATCAAAAATGAAATAGCTGCTAATGACGTAAAAAATGAACAGAGTCAACTAGATTCTTTGGGTTTTTCGCAATTACTTAAAGAGGCGATTTACGACCTTTACAAACAAACTGGAGAAACTGAGTTTGTTATGGGTGATTGGAACGTAAAAATTAGGGAAGTTCGTAACAATCTTAGATGTTGGGTTAATGATAAAGATGATAGTTCCGTTTTTGCGGCTGATTTGAAAACTGGTAGAATTATTAAGGAACTTTCACCAAGCAACTGCGATAAATTACTGGCACAAGTTTTTGAACCTACTCTCGAACCTAACAAATTAGAAACACCAGAAATGGCACAATCACAAGTTTAACTACAGCGATACAGAGCTTTCAAAACTAAACTCCCTCCAATTGGAGGGGGTTATTTTTCTGGTAAAAAACTACCTAATATGAGGAAGTTTTTAAACGACATCTCAAATTTCATATAAAATATCTGTTTCAATTTTTTTATTATGGTGACAAAGACAGCATCAAATCGAAACCGCAGCCAAGGTAATTACATTACCCCCCACACACCCGAAGGTACAAAGATTTTAAATTATCTGAGAAATCGTTGTGAAAAAGCTTTGAATTACTGTTTGTCAAATGGATTAAAAAGTGTAGACGATTTTGCTGATGCAGTTGAAGAACTGACTGAAGCTGATGGTAAACCAAGCATTAGTGTAGAAATCAAGCACAACGGAATCGTTCTTAGCTTAACTGACCGACCTGAGTATGGCTCTACTACAGGTAAATATATGATGGAACATTTGGGTGAATCAGACGATAACCGATTTACCAAAACCGGAATTGAAGCAATTCTTAATCCTCAGAAAAGCCGTCGTCAACAACCAGATGATTTATTAAATGGTTTAGATGACGACGAACCGCAACCTTTATCTAAATCTCAGCACAATAGTAAAATTCATCATCGGGATATTCCAGACTTAGGTGAAGATGAACCATTGACTAAAACCCAAAGACAGAGGAAAGTTAAGAGCAATGATTCAGAGGAATTAACGTTAGAAGAAGCTCAACCAAAATCTAAAAGTAAGAGCCAATCTCGAACCGATGAATTAGATGACTTATTAGATGAATTGGATGGAAATCAACCATTATCTAAAACTAGAAATCAGCCTCAAAAGTACGAAGTAAAATCAAATCAAACTAGCAAACAATCAGTTCACCAATCATCAAATAACTTAGATATTGATACCATACTCGATGTTACTTCCCAGGTTAGTAGTCGAGCCGCCATTTCTGGAAGTGAAGTAGATGGTACAACTGTTGGTGGACTTAGCACTCAAATTGCTGTCCTCACTACTTTGATTGGCAAAAAAGCAGCCGCACAAGTTTTTGAAGC
This sequence comes from Phormidium sp., assembly GCA_049589015.1. Lineage (GTDB taxonomy): Bacteria > Cyanobacteriota > Cyanobacteriia > Cyanobacteriales > Aerosakkonemataceae > Floridanema. The sequence goes on from JBAVZX010000285.1 coordinate 10,391, forward strand.
AGCTAAAGCTACTGGAAGAGAACATCAGGTTAATCATATTATCAAAAGACTTAAAGCGCAAAGTCAACGTGCTGACTCCTTATCTTCACGAGTTAAAAGCTTGACCCAAGAAGAATCAGATGAATCAGATGAATTAGAAACATCACCAGATGAACCCATGATAATTGAGGAATCCTCGTCAGAAGAAGAGGTAGAATCTGTATCAAATCCTGGGGTTATTTTGGCTGAAGCTGTTAACAAAATCAGCGATACAATCGATAAAACTTCCCTCACCTTAGCACCAGATACTTCAGACAAATCTGAACCTATTAAAATTGACACCAACGCTAGTTTTGATAAACAACTTGCACAAATTAATCAGGCTCTCGACCGACTAGAAAAGCGTCTCGATACTCTAGAAGCACGAATTGAAGCTTTAGAACAAAAACTTTCTACTACTGAATCAGTGGTTGAACCTGATAATGATTTGAATTCAAACAACAGCAAACCGTCGTCATTAAAACCGATAAATATGGACAATTCCAGCAATAAAAAAGCGTCTGACTCATCACAAATTGCTTCCTTATTAGCACAAGTTTATAACCTAGTTGAAGAAGAAGCAGCAGCAGCAGGTGAAACCCTAGAAGATGGAGTTGAATTGGGAAGCTCCAAACTTTATCAGACTCGACAGCGCAATTCTACATCTGTGAAATTAGAAAATCAACAAGGTGAAGAGTTGTTCCGAGCAACTTGCTCCCAAGGTCAATGGAAAGTCATTAATGATTTCTTGAGCCAAGAAGACAAACAAGAAATCGCTCGTTTAGACATTTTGCAACGAACGATTCATCAAGAAACATTAGCTGAAGTTTTAGGGAAAAGCGGTTTAACCCAAATGAACTTTACCGACTTGCAAGGTCGTCGTCTCGACTTTGAAATTGAGTTTAACGATAGGTCTAAGTCCTCTGCTTTTATCCAAGGCTTTAACGAACATGATGAAGTAGTTTTTGACGCAACTATTACTAAAGGTAAAGTTGAAGTACTTCAGTGCGATATTCCTATTGAAGATGTAAAATATCTGCTTTCTCAAAAGCAACAGAATTCTCATCTTGCAGCAGAAAAAAATCAAGAAAGCGAATCCGAATTGGAAGCTTAACCCAAATGTCTCCCCTCTAATTGGAGGGGTTCATTCTAACTATCTCAATTGACCGAGTATGGTGAAGTCACGAACACCGAGTTCCTTTTAAATTGGCATCGAACCTACATAAATCAAGAAACTCTTATGACAGTTTACCAAAATTCTTTGAAGAGCCAGCGCCAAAAACTCTTATTCAATCGCTGGTTAACTCAACAAAAAATCAACCTTAGCGATTTCCTATTTATTGCTATTTGCATAGCAGTGTTAATTTACTTTACCATTCGTCAACCCTTTTTTATCACAATACTAGGTTGCTCTAGCCTTGTATTTCTCAGTTTATGGCATATCGTTAGAGCTATTCCAATTGTAGAACAGTATATCGGTAGCAAAATTCGTTTTTGGCACGTTACTACTGCTATTATTACCGCCACTGCATTATGTTCCGTACTCGATTCTCCAGCTAATGCAATCTTTCTGTCAGGTTTAGAAGTATTTATGCAACAACTAGCGCAAGGTGCGGCGGCGGCGGGAGGTCAACCGATTTCTACTGATGTGATTACGTTGATTTTCAACTTAATTCGGGGTGCTTTTCTTTTGTTAGTAGCTGCTGCTTCCTTGTTCGCTTATAACCAAGCACAGCAAGGGAATGATTGGCGACCAATTGTAACTCAAGTAGCACTGGCTTTTTCCATTGTAATTGCTATTGATGTTATCACCTTTTTATTCGTTGGTAATGGTACTGGTGTTACTGGAGGCTAGAGAAAAGCCACAAGCAAGAAAGAGTGAGCGCGATAAAAAATATTTACTACCTTCAAATTCTTAACGCTTTCGCTGTTTCACTCTTTATTTCCTTCTTGTTTATAACTTCAGCCTTTCTATTCCTTTCAATTATGCTCAAAGACCCAGACAAAGACTTTGTTCCTGTCAATAAAATCTTGGGAAAACAAGCATCTATAGGCTTTGTTCCCGCCGAACAACTCATTCCTTGGATGGCTATTGCCATCGTTTCATACATCATCACTAACGGCTTTTTTAGCCTGGGAATGCCTTGGTTTTTCACTACTACTCTTTGGCTAATTGTTAGTTGGTGGTTTCTCACCGGAAAGCAACCTCACTTGTTTGTAGATAAATTCCGATTTCCCCCTGGTACTGAGTGGTACAACGGCAATCTATCATACCTTCCCCCAGTACCAGAGAAACGACCACCTACCCTTCGTACTCGCTTTAAAGATTCGCAAGTTCGCATCAAACTTCAACCTAAAATTGCCCCCAATCAATCAGGAGGCAACAGCCGACTTATGCCATTTCAAAACTATCAAAATCTTCTCTGTTTAGTTACTATCAAAAAAGACAACCGCGAAGTTTCTGGCTATTTACTTAACGAAGGCAGCCAGTATCAGGTTGTATTTGGTTTCTCCACTCCCGGATTGCATAATCTCCTCTATCGTCATGAAGTTAGCAATACAGCTAGTGCTTTAGAAGAGGGATTAAAAGATATTCCACCAGGGGAGAAGTTGGTATTTCATACAGGTTGCTACAGCAATGACACTATGCGACAGCAGCAGCTAAACGAACAGGTGGAAACTTGCCACTTTAAACCAATTTCAGTACTGATTAGGAACGAACAAAAGCGCGTTCAAGAACTAACTTTAACTGGTACCAGACAAGTATGGAATCAAACAATGTTCTCTACTTGGACGTTTAATGCTCAATCCGGTTCTCAATCCAATGACTTTTTGAGCAAAATTATTGATGGCATTTTGAATACAGCTAACAGTATTGTTGCTCAGTTTACCGGAAACGATCGCATTTACAAAGAACGCTTCTACAAACAACTGTTGCTGCAAGCTTTCGAGCAAGGATACCTGAATTGGGAAATCCTACTCAATACCAAAATTGGGCTAGAAATTCAACCGATGAATGCCGAGCAATTATGGTCGTGGCTGTGGCAAAAATTCAACAATACACCTGCACCACCTATTCCACAGTTACTCACTTTGTCAGAAACTACATCCGATTATAAACTAACAGAAACTATCAACAATCACAGACACGCTTGCACCATTTTAATTGCAGGTCAAAATGGTCGTTCTAGTTGCCCAGAACATAAACAAGATAAATCGCGCATCTGGCTTAATGGCAAAAATACAGAATGTGGCGTATTGACGATGGAAGAAAGTCCAGGTGGTTGGATTAATACTAGAGAACAGTTGAAATGGTTGTGGAAAGTGATGAGTTCCACTTACGTCCATGATACCGAAGCCGTTGTCGAAATTAGTGCCGCTTCTAACTTTTTTATTCAGGATAACTTAGCTCGTCAAGCCAAACAATCTAAAACTGCTAGAAAACTGGCTTTAGAAAAAGGGCAAGGTCGAGATGTTGGTGCTGAAGTTAAGCAAGAAGAATCTTTTGATGCTCAAAAGAAAATGTATAAGGGTGCTAAAGCATTGCACGCGGCAGTTGTTTTCTTAGTCTATCGACCAACACCAGAACAACTCAATCAAGCTTGTCAAATGCTGACTAATAGTTTTGGTTCTGCCAAAGTGATTAGAGAGCGAAATATTGCTTGGTTGGTATGGTTAGAAACTTTACCCATTACTACAAGTTGGCTATTGCATAGTAGTTCTTTAATTAACGAACGTCGCCTTACTTTTGATACAGAAACAGTTGCAGGCGTTTTACCTTTAACTACAGTGCGAGATATCGATTCAACTGGTGTTGAATTTATTACTAAAGGCGGTAAACCCGTTTACATCGATATCATGCACAATCAAACCAGTCGTGCAATTATTACTGGTGAAAGTGGTAGTGGTAAATCAGTTTTGGGATGGCGATTTGCTCTTGATGCTTTAGCTGCTAACATTCCCGTTGTTGGCATGGATATTTCTAGCGGTTCTGGTAGTACTTTTGAAACAGCGCTCGCACTTTTAGGCGATGATGGTGCATACTACGATATTACCAAAGGTAGCTCAAATTTACTCGAAATCCCCGACCTGCGACGCTTTGATAAACTAGAACGTTCTCGACGCTTAGACCAGTGGAAAGAGTTTATCAGAAAAGCATTGACTATTATTAGCATGGGCAAGGTAAATGACCCTAAATTAGCACAACGAGTTGATGCTATCCTGCTGTTAACTTTGAAAAAGTTTCTCGAAGATTTAGAGATTATCGAACGCTATAATACTGCTTTTGAAAAAGGTTGGAAATCAAATGAATGGCAAGAAATGCCCACCTTAAAAGATTTGCTAAAATTCTGTACCAAAGAACAATTAAATTTAGCAAATTTTACCGATTTAGACCGCTTTGCTATCAACCAAATTACTACTCAATGTCATGCCTTACTCGCCTCACCTTTAGGAAAAGCACTAGCTAAACCGAGTACCTTTTCCCCCGAACCTGCGATTAAATTCTTCGCCTTAAGTGGTTTGAGTAACGAACAAGACCAATACTTGATGGCAATGAATGCTCATGCTGCTTGCATTCGCAATGCTCTTTCCCACCCGAAAAGCTTATTTATTGGAGACGAACTTTCGATTTTGTTCAAAAAAGATGGCTTTGCTGAAGTAGTAGGTGAACTTTGTGCAGTTGGGCGGAAAAATGGTATTTCAGTACTGCTACTTTGCCAGGATATTGATAGCATAAATGATTGCAGTGCTGGAACGATGATTTTACAAAATATGGTGTACCGCATTACCGGGAGATTAACATCTAATGCAGTGAATTCTTGGGTACAAACTTTGGGGTATCCACCAGAAATTATCGGTCAAAATGCTACCGAAGCCTTCTTTCCCAGAACGGTTGACCTCTGTTCTCATTGGTTAATTGAAAAGGGCGGTCGGTTTTGGCAAACCCAGTTTTATCCAGGGGAAATGGTGTTAGCAAGTGTGGCTAACAACCAAACAGAATTGATGGCTCGTGCTAGAGTTATGGCACAATATCCCGATAGCTTAAAAGGGCGATTGTTAGGACTTAAACACTTTACTACTGAATACGTCCAAGCGATTAAAGAAGGTCGCTCTCTTGCCAATATTGGCAACGACTCCATTACCGATATTCAGCAGCAACCATATTCTATTCGCATAGCTAGTTAATAGCTAATTAAAGGAGAATCAACCATGAGTAACAGATTACTTTTGATGAAACTTGCTCTCGCTATTCCCGCATTGTTATTGCCATTAATTTTAAGTCCGTTTGAGGCACAGGCTGATAGTTCTGATAATTCTTACGCCACGACTACTACTGTTAATAATCCTGCTCCTTCTAACTTTACAATTCCTACTTCTCAAACTCAACAAATCGAGCAACAAATGCAATCATCTGCCGCCCAATTTTTCGGTCAAGCCAATAATCCAATTCACCAAATATCCGGTGCTTTTAGTAAAATTACGACGCAACTTGACCAAATGTTACAATCATTCGTTGGTTCTCTGAAAATTCCCGATTTACCAGAAGTTATAGCTAAGATAATGAGCGGTAACTTCGCCGATAATCAAAGTACTAAACTGTCTGCTACTTTAGAGAAAAAACCTCAAGGTTCTTACAGCATTCAATCAGATTTAGCTAATCAGGCCCAACAACAAACAGCAATTTCAACCGCTGCTAATACCACTCTTAGTAAAGCTGCTCAAGATAGGCAAACTCAAATGGCACAAATGGTTGACCAAAATGTTACTCAAAATATTCAATTGGGCGAAGAATCGCAAAACCAAGATGTCACCCAACACATCATGCGTAACATTTCTCAACAAACTGCGTTAGCAGCACAGAATCAAGGTGCGCTCGTCCTTCAGAATCAACAAGCACAGATCGATCGCGCCCTCGCCAATACTTTAAGCGCCCAACAAGCTAAAGAACTTAGCGAACTCAATGTCACCCAGCGAAGACAAGATGCTGCTGCTGGTACTGCTTCTTCTACCCAAGCTGGACTGTTTCAAATGCCTGGTGGGATTACGTTAGGAAAAAAAGATTAGGTTACTCAAAAATTCAAGTAAAGTTAGTTAGCACTCAGAAAATGTTGGTAATATTCATTGCCCAAACCAGCACAACCGGACAAGCATTAGATACTCTTTCTCATGCTATAGAAGTTTCGCAGAAAACTGTCGAATCTTGGAATTTAGTTTGGTTTAATACTTTCAATACTCAAGAATCTGCTTTGTGGATTGCTTTAGTCAAACTGGGATTAATTTTAGCTGCTATCTCCGTTATTTACCTAGCTGTTACCAGTGGCAAGGAAATTATCGAAAAACAATCTTGGTCAGAATTAATCGCCATGCTAATTTGGCCGATTGTTATTGTATTTTTTTTGAGTAACAATGGCATACTTTTAGCCCAAAGTGTTAAACTCATTCACGGGATTGGGGCAACACAAGTTCAACAAATCTTAGAAATCCAATTGGGAGAAATGACATTTAGAAGTGCTCTTACCGATGTCAATCTCACCAGTGCTGCTAAAGAAGAAATTGAAAAACTTTATAGCGAATGCCAGGGTAAAGTAGGCGAGGCTTTAGTTGAGTGTTGGAATGATAAAAAAGAAACCGCTCGAGCTATTCTCAACGAAGCCGAACAAAAAAATGGTAGTCCTCTCAAAAGTTTGCAACGATTCGTCGAAAACTTAGCCAATGTTACTAATGTCGCCGATATTGCTAGTGGTGATTTTGCTGGACAAGTTTTTCGTTCTACTGTCTTACCAATTATTCGATTAATTTTACGAGCAGTTCAGTGGGCATTTGTCAATATCTTAGAAGCTGCATTACTGTTAACAGCATTGTTCTCTCCAGCAGCAATGGGATTATCATTATTGCCATTGCAAGGGAAACCGATTTGGGCGTGGTTAGCCGGATTTATGTCTTTGTTTGGCATCCAACTTGGCTATAACATTGTTGTGGGATTAGTAGCTATAGTTATTGTTAATTCTGATGCCGAACTAATCACTGATATTGCTTTCCTGTTCTTTTTAGCTGTGTTTGCGCCCGTTTTAGCTGTTTTGATTGCTAGAGGCGGTGGTACTGCTTTGTACAATGCACTTGCTAATAATACCAAACAGCTTACCGATATTTTCAGCAATGCTATTGGTGTATTTGCTGGCAAGCTGATTTAAAACTACTTTCCATTCGCTGCGTTTCTAGTTATGACTTTTAAATCATTTAAATCGTTACCATCTCAACCCTTACTGCCGGAATCAAAAAATACTTTAGCTTGGTGCTTTGTGTTGTTAACAGGTATGGTGAGCATTTTGACTGTTGCTGTTGTATTTAATAGTTTCAATCTCAATTCATTGGCTCAAAAAAAAGTAACATTTGTGCAATTAAAAGATGGCACAACAGCCAGAGTTATGGAGGCAGATAGCTCCTATCGAGAACCCAAAACTATTAAAACTTTTGTCTCAAATTGGGTTAATCTTACCTGGAGTTGGGATGGAAAAATCCCTGGCACCAATGAACCTGACCCTGGCATCAAAATCAAGAAAAGTAGCAAAGTTCCCACTAGTGCATGGATGGCTTCTTTGATGATGGAGTCACAATTTGGAGAAGCTTCTTTGGTAGAACTTGCCAAACTAATACCTGACGGAGTTTTTGAAGGTAGAACTCGTTCTACAGCTTACGTTTCTTACATTTCCGAACCAAGAGAAATCAAACAAGGGGTTTGGGAAATCGATTTAATTGCCACCCGTGTTGTTCTTGAGCAAGGTATTGGTGAGAGCCGACAACCATTTAATCGCACTATCACTGTCAAAACCACTGAAATTCCCGTTTCCCCTTTAGGTGAAAATGCCAACCTGGTGGAAAAAACCGTAAATTCCATGCGTTCTGCCGGATTAGAAATTACCAAAATTGTTGAATTTAAACCCTAAAAGAGGTAAGTGATGAATCGACAAGTTAGTTCCACTCCTACTTCTGAATCGGAAGAGGATATCGACTTCAATGACTTCGCTGATTTCAACCCTCATCTGCCACTGTCATTGGAAGCTCAATACCAACTTACACAAGATGAGGAAAAACCCCAACCTCCTCCTGTTGCTCAACGAGGGATTCCTCGAATGGTAGCAATGCTTTTATTAACTGGGGGAGTGATTATAGTGGGATTGTCAATTTGGCAGTTTGTTAAACCGAAATCAGATACCAAACCACCCGTTCAAACCACAGCCCAAGAAACCAAGGAACCCCTGCTCAAGGATGAAAAGCCTGAACTGCTGGCTAGATTGGCATACCTTGACCAGCAAAAACTAATCGCCCAAACGCCTAAAAGTAACGAGCCAACCCAGAAAGAACCAAATCCATCACCTACACCAAAAGTAACATCTAAACCAACTCCTCATCGGGTAGTTGAACGACCATCCCCGGCTCCACGTATAGTGGCGACTCGTCCTTCAGTACGTCCCCCGACTCCTAGAACCATAGTCCGAACTGTTACGGTTCCTGCACCTGCACCTGCATCTACCCCTAAACCTACACTTACTTCAACTCCTGAAAAGCTCAATCCGTTCGAGCGATGGAATCAGCTAGCTCAACTAGGTCAAACCAGGGGGAACGTTGAAGTTGAAACAGAGAAATCCCAATCCCCAGTTACTCAGAACTTACCCATCCCAACCAAAGATAATTTTCCTCGCGCTCAAACTGTTGCTAATCAGGATAGCAAACTGCTTACAGTTAATATCGGTAAGGAGCAACCACCAGAAACATCACCAGAAACACCATTGGCATCCCGCCAGCTTTCCTCCGGTGCTATCGGTATTCTCAACCGCACGTCTCAACCTCTAACAACTTCAACCACTTTACAGATTGCACTCGGAACCATTACCAAGGGTACCGTATCCGTTCCCTTACTTTGGGATACTGGTAGTGGCGAACAGCTTTATAACCGATTTGCCATTACTTTAACCGAAGATATTTTAGCTGCTAATGGCTCGGTTGCCTTGAACAAAGGAACTGTAATTATTGCTCAAGCCAATCATGTCGGTAAAAAGAATCTCATGGTACAAGCCAGTGGTATTGCTATTGTCTATAGCGACGAATCGGGAAAAGTTAAGCAGCAAGAAATCCCCTCCGGTGCAATTTTGATTGCTGGTGAAGATGGTACGCCATTGATTGCCAAAGGTCATCTCGATTCTGGCGATGATATTGCCAAGCAGGATTTGTTTGTTGGACTGCTTTCTGGGATTGGACGAGTTGGAGAAGTGTTCACACAACCAAGAACTACAAGTAACACTAGCATCAACAATGGTGGTTTTTCCAGAGACAGCATCACTGTAGAAAACCGCGAACCACAAATTTGGTCGGCTGTCCTCGATGGCTTTTTCAGTCCTTTAGCGAAACGATTGGAAAGACGCTCACAGCGAGCAGTTGAAGAACTCTTAAGCCGTCCCAATATTGCTATGGTTCCCAAAGGTACTAAAGTTTCCGTTACTGTTAATAGTTTCCTCAGCATTAGCCGATAACTATCATGAAAACTCTGAGTTGCTCTTTGGTTACAGCAGCGTTCGCTGCTGTTTTTTACCCAATTTCGACAATCGCTCAATCGGTAGTCAGCGGCTATCAAATAGTGGGTCGAGATATTGCTACCAATCGTGCTCTTGATGTTAAAGTTTATCCGGGACGGGCGAGTGTCATTGACTTTAGCCAAACGGATGAGGTGATTGGCTATGTGTTGATTGCTGACCCCTCTCGTTTGGTGTTCGGTACAGATACAGAATTATCAGGCGGTCGTGCTAAAACTGTATTCTTGCGCTCAATTCTACCATTGCGCTTTCCTGGTGCTACTACCGCTAACATCACCAGCCTTTCTATCAAAACAATGGATTCCCAACACAGACAACGACTTTATACTTTTAATGTAACACTTGCTAATAATCGACCAGAGCAATTAGGAATTCAGATTGCTACAGTTCCCTCTGGAAATAGGCAAACTTTGGGTATTAGTACTGGTCAAACTATTACAGCATCAGATGTAGAAAGAGGCTTGAAAATTGCTATCCAAAGAAGGTACACCACAGCTAACGACCCAGTTGTTTCTCAGGTGCAACAGTTTTTAGATAAATTGAAAAATCACAATCTATCACCAACCGATGCTGCAATGGAGGTAGGAATAGATTTTTCAGTGCTTATTGAACTTGTCAAGATTGCTCAAGAGTAAGGTTTTTCATGTTCAAAAAGAATTCACAGCCTGTATCGCTGCGTTTACTCTTAACCATTCCCTTGGCTGGGGTAATTGTTTTATCCGTTGGATTAACTGGTTGGATATCTTTAATTGCTAGTAAGCAGACAATGAACGATTTAGTAGCACAGTTACTTCAACAAGCAATTAAACGTATCTGCGAACCCTTGGAGTACTTCGATACTTTGCCAATTGCTAACTTGATAGCTCAAGAAAGCGGACAGTTGGTTTTGAATAATTTACAAATCAGTCCTCACAGCCAAACTTTTATTCTGACTCGTTCTGGAAACATCATTGCCTACTCTACTTCTGCTACAACATATCTTCCCGATTATCTAGCAACAGAACAATCAATTCATCAGCAAAATCTCATTAACTATTCAGTTCAATTTTTACTCAAACATTTCCTTAATTTAGCTGCTATTACCAAAAGCGAGACGTTCACTTTTACTGCTAATGGTGATAAGTATTTACTTCAAGTCAAACCTTTTTCTGAGTCCGGTGTTGGGAAGCACAATATAGATTGGTTAATTGTTGCTGTCGTCCCGGAAACTGATTTTATCAACCAGGTGAATGCCAACACTCGCGTTACATTTGTACTTTGTTTTTTGGCATTAATTCTCTCTATTTCACTCCTTTTATTGATTTCTTGGCGAATTGAACTCAAACTACAGCGATTAATTGCCGCTACCCAAGCAATTACTGCCGGAAACCTCAACCAACAGGTGCTCGGAAGTAATGTAGTCGAACTCGAATACCTGGCTCTTGCTTTCAATCAGATGAGCCAACAATTACAAAAGTATCGTTCTCAATCAGAACACTACTCTCGGATTCTGGAACTGAGAGTTGAATCTAAAACTCGCCAACTCAAACTGAAAAACCGGGAACTCAAAAAAGCAAAAAAGGTAGCTGAAGCTGCTAATCATGCTAAAAGTTCGTTTCTGGCTAATATGAGTCACGAATTGCGAACTCCGCTCAATGCAATTCTTGGCTTTACTCAACAGATGACTCATCACCAACAAACGACTCCCGCTCAACAGTGGAGTCTAAATATTATTAATCGCAATGGCTCTCATTTATTGAAACTTATTAATAATATTTTGTCTCTTTCTAAAATTGAAGCGGGTGAAATGAAGCTGGATGAAACCGCCTTTGACTTCTATGCTTTACTCGATGATATTGAGCAGATGTTATTGCTTAAAGCTAAGGCTAAAGGTTTGCAATTAATTTTTGACCGTTCGGAAAAAGTACCGCAATATATCTGCACTGATGAAAGTAAATTACGCCAGATTTTAATTAATCTTTTAGAGAATGCGATTAAGTTTACTTCTTCCGGTAGCGTCACGCTTCAAGTTAAAGTGACTGACCGTTTACCTCCTTTTCCCCACCAGCATTCATTAACAGCTAAAGCTTTACTTTTTTGGATTAGCGATACAGGTTTCGGTATTGCTAAGGAGGAATTGGGGTCTTTATTTAAACCATTTGTCCAAACCCAAACGGGTAGGCGTTCTCAAACTGGAACTGGATTGGGATTGCCAATTAGTCATCAATTTATTAAGTTGATGAGTGGCGATATTCGAGTGAAAAGCAAATTAGGAAAAGGAACCACTTTTCGGTTTTATATTCGAGTTGGTTTGGCTGAAGCTCGGGAAGTGGACAATCACCTCTTATCTCCTAGAGTTATTGGTTTAGCTCCCAACCAACAAAAGTACCGCATCTTAGTTGTTGACGACAAATGGGAAAATCGGTTGCTTTTAAGTGAGTGTTGTCAGGAAGTGGGTTTTCAAGTTTGGCAAGCATCTAACGGCAAGGAAGCTATTGAGTTGTGGCAGCAGTACAAACCGCACTTGATTTGGATGGATATTCGGATGCCGATAATGGATGGCTATCAAGCAACTCAATTCATTAGAAAACAGCCAAACGGTGAGGAGACAGTGATTATTGCTTTGACAGCTAGCGTTTTTGATGTGAAGCAGGAACAAGCTTTTGATGTCGGTTGCAATGACTTTGTAGCTAAACCTTGTCCAGAGGCGGTGATTTTTGAGAAGATGGCACTTCATTTAGGTGTTCGCTACCTCTACGAAACTCAATCTTCCCTTCTCCAGCATCAGTTAGTTCCACAACTCAGTGCTGAATCGCTTTCTGTGTTGTCTCAAGGATTGCTCGTTCAACTTCACCAAGCAGCGGAGCTTGGGGATGACCAAACCGCTAAACAACTTATTGAGCAGATTCCAGAGTTTCACAATCCACTCAAGATTGCACTGGTTCAATTAGTGGAAGAACTGCGATTGGATACTATTAGCGACCTTACTAAATTTTCTGTTGGAAGTGAGGGATTGACTGACTCACTGGGTTAAAAACACAGTTATTCGCATTTAAGCGTCTGTTTTTTTTCTGGGATTAAGAACAGTATCGATCGCTTTATCAATTAATTCAATCGATTCCTCACCTGGATAATTAGATACGGGGATTTTTCTGTTGGTTAATTTTGGTGGTTTAGTGCCATGTTTTTCGGTGTAGTACTCATCAGCGAAACTTTGGATTAGCTGGATTTGGTCTGAGTTACTTTTAATGTCCTTTTCTTTTAACCTTTCTGCTACTGTCCAAGCTTTTTTTGTTTTGGTATTAGCTTTATTGTTAGTTTGATTATTAGCTTCAGTTTCTGGTGATGAACCATTACTCCCTTGGGCAACATCGGCTAGATTATTTGGTTGTCTAAAGTAATCTTCTAAAATTGGAATAACCGAACGATACCACTTTAACTGTGGCCCCTGCCATTTGTTAGTTTTGGAAGTAGCGAGCAAACTGATACCGTGTTCAGAACCAGCTTCCGTGAGTATCCAAATTCGCTTTTCGTCATTTCTTTCCTGGTATCCCAGTTTGACTAATGCCGTGTTTACTTGCTCTGGCTTTATTTTAACGGTTAAGTTTTCTGTTAATAGCGTTGCTACTTCTGTGGCACTCATTCCTTCTTCTGGTAGCGAGTGAGTTGCACCAATCAAAGATTTTGCTAATTCTGCTATTTCTTTGAGTTCTGGGTAAATAGCGGCTAAAGCATTGAATTTGAATTGAGCAATTGCGGCATTACTCAGTCCAGCAGTTAAGAGCCAGTTAGATAGTTGGTCGATGGTTTGGATGGCTGTTGCCACCTGTTCGGGAGAAGGCATGGAACAATAAAAAGCTTTTCCTTAGATTAAGCTCTTGGCGTGATTATAGTCCAGCCTGCAAATGAAAAATTTATATTTTCGTTTTCGTTTTGCTTTTTTCAAAAATTTCCCAGCTCGTGAAATTGGCTAGAATCCCAATAAGCGTTAGTATCTGCAATTTGATGCTGCTTAATTTTAACTCCTTCTGCTAATAGCGCTCGCTCTTGCTCTATTACATATTCCCACAACAACCGACCATCTGCTCTCACAATCCGGTGAATTGGTAATTGAGAATTAGCTTTTTTAAGGAAAGTTGGAATAGCACGAGCATAAGCTTTAGACACTCCCATCGCCATTAACAAGTCAGTAGTTTTTACAACTTTCCCAAATGGAATTCGTTGTACGAATTCAGCAAATCGTCCTTTGGCTTCATCAGGAAGAGGTTTGAATTGATAAGGTGCTAATGTTATTTCATCCCCTGCTAAAACTTTTCCATCTCTGATAATCATTCCCAGAAACCCTCGCTTTCCTTTAATTCTTTTGGCTAACCCAGGTTGAAGTTCGTTTAAATAATTACAAGGTTCGCAAGGAAAAGTTAATCGAATCAAGGCTGATGAGCCTACCTGTAGAACTGTTCCTGATGAGAACTGTTCTATAAGAGTATCAACTAACAAGTTTTCTTTTAATTCACCTGGCTTTAAACCAAATTCAGTTAGAGTTGAGGTACTTGCAATTAATACTTGACGTGGGTTTCCAGGTAACGCATTCACATCACCTGAAATTCCATATCCTCTTTGCAGGTTTAGTGTTTGAACCTCTGGCAATCTTGCACCAGACTTATCTTTAATAAAGAGTTTAACTACTTTCATAAAGTAATTATTATGCTTACAAGCTGGCTTTAACAAAAACAACGGTTGTTGACCAAGGTAATGTTTGGTGGAGTAAGTAGCGGGTAAATAACTCTTGTATTTTCCCAACTTCCTTTTGAGATAAAGTTTGAGCTAAACGTTCTGCTAATGTAGGGCGAGGGGAATTAGAGTTAACAAACCAGCGTTCTAGTAAACTCGGTGTAATATGCAAATTCGTTTGCAGATGTTCGGGAAAAATTTCTACCGTTAAACCAACAGACAAAAAAGCTTTCTGCAAATCTTCCACATCCCAGTTGACCATTGAATCTGATGGGTCTGCATAAATACTTTCTTCTGCCATCACCAACCGTTCGTACAAAGAAGCATCAAACTGTTTCGGGTCTAGCCAACGATAAAGACGTTGCGTATGACGTGGTACGCTTTCTGCTAATACTAAAACACCTGATTTAGGTAGTAATTTAGCTATTTTTTGTACGGCAGCAGTTTTGTCTGGTTCTTGTGTTAGTACG
>JBAVZX010000286.1:0-2100 GCA_049589015.1 Phormidium sp.
CTAAATAAATAGCTACAATTCGCCGATCTGCTGCTGCCTTATTAATTGTTTCTAAAACTGTGCGGAGAGTCACTGCATTTTCTTTGTCTCCTGACACAGCTTTTTGTAATAATTCACCTGTACCCGAACCAGGGTTAGTATCAGAAATTTTAGTTGCTAAGTCAAAAAGTAAAACTGATTTATCTTTTACTTGTGGCCCCGTATCTTTCATTGCTGCCGAAATCAGCAAGAAAATTAATCCTCCAGTACCTACACCAAAGAAAATCAGAATACCGAGGAAACTGGCAAAGGTGTATTTGAAAAAATCACGCATTTTAGTCGTCAATTGTTAGTGATTAGTCGTAAGTTGTTAGTTATTAGTTGTTAGTTGTTTCGCCGCCAACCATTAACTACCAACTACTAACCACTATCCTAATCTTTTTAAAGCTTTTGAGTGCTTCAGATCTTTGAGATTGGCATTACCTGTACAAAATAACACTGTGGTAATCTCTGCCATTAACACCTGCACCAATTCGTGTAATGCTGCTTCCGAGACAGCCGCAGCTTGCAAGAATGGCATTGCTAGACCTGCGAGATCTGCGCCAAGTGCGATCGCCTTCGCCACCTCCAAGCCATCCCGCAAGCCCCCAGAAGCAATTAAAGGCACATCAGGCGCGACATCGCGGACACTAACAATACATTCTGCCGTAGGGATGCCCCAATCAGTGAAAGTCTCCCCCAAACGTCGCTGCATCACATCTTGAGCCCTTTCGCTTTCCACCTTCGCCCAAGAAGTACCACCCGCACCAGCTACATCAATTCCCGTAACACCCGCATCAATTAACTTTTGCGCCATTTCCCCAGAAATCCCATTACCAACCTCTTTAGCGATCACAGGTACAGGTAGTTTTTTACACAACTTAGCAATTTTAGCTAACAATCCCCGAAAGTTAGTATCACCTTTCGTTTGGACACATTCTTGTAAAGGATTCAAATGTAAAATTAACGCATCTGCTGCTAATAAATCAATAACTTTTTCACATTGATCGATGCCATAATCATAGTTTAATTGAACAGCGCCTAAGTTAGCGAATAAGAGAGCGTTGGGGGCGTGCGATCGGACCGCAAAACTTTTCCCCACTTGCGGATCTTCCACCGCCACCCTTTGGGAACCAACACCCATTGCAATGTTATAATGTTGTGCTATCTTCGCCAACCTTTGATTAATTTCCCCTGCAAAATCTGTCCCCCCAGTCATCGAAGAGATTAGCAAAGGTGCAGCTAACTTTTTACCAAGAAAACTAGTGCTTAAATCTATTTCATCTCGATTAATTTCCGGCAAACAACAGTGAGTAAACTTATAATTTTCCAGACCGTTAGTAGTTTGCTGAAATTGTACAGATTCTTCCAGACAGATTCGCAAATGGTCTGCTTTTCGCACCTGAGTTTCTGCCATAAATTAGCTAATTGAATTACTATATAGGCTTAATCACATTAATTATAATTCTTTTTCACCCTAAAATTTTTGCTGATACTTTAAGGTTTAATTAAATCTACACCATCCTTGCCATCCAACTCTTGCAGATAAACTTTTACCTGTTCATCTTTAGCAGTCGGTAATTGTTTTCCCGTAAAATCTGGTTGAATAGGTAACTCTCGATGTCCGCGATCGACCAACACAGCCAATAAAATTGATTCTGGTCTACCATATTCAATCACAGCATTTAGTGCTGCCCGAACAGTTCGTCCCTTGTAAATTACATCATCTACAAGTACGATCATCTTTCCCGAAACATCAAAAGGAATATCAGTTTTTAAAGGAGCACGCATCCCAATGCGATCCAAATCATCCCGATAAAAAGTAATATCCAAAGCACCCACAGGCACTTCTATTTGTTCTAACAAATTAATTTGCTTTGCCATCAAATGCGCCAGAGGCACACCCCCAGTTTGAATCCCCAACAAAGCCAACTTAGACAAATCAAGACACCTTTCCACCACCTGAGAAGTCATGCGGTTAACAGTGCGTCTTACCTCTTCCGCTGAAAGAATTTCAATCACCTTACCACTCATTTAGCACTCCTATTAGAGTTATAAACCTCTCCTTCTCTTCCCTCTGCG
>JBAVZX010000287.1:0-5761 GCA_049589015.1 Phormidium sp.
ACCGAGAGTTTTACTAATTTTCTGCCCATCTTTGGTTAAAAAGCCATGTCCAAACACTCTTTCTGGTAAAGGAATATTGGCTGACATTAACATTGCCGGCCAGTAAACTGCATGAAATCGCAGAATGTCTTTACCAATCAAATGTAAATTGATGGGCCACCATTTAGCTAAAGCATTCTCTAAAGTCGGTTCTTCATCTGGTTCCAGAAGGGCAGTAACATAACCTAATAGGGCATCAAACCAAACGTAAATGGTATGTTTGGGATCTTTGGGAATGGGAAAGCCCCAATCTAAATTAACCCGCGAAATGGAGAAGTCTTGCAAACCTTGACTGACAAAGTTGAGGACTTCGTTGCGGCGAGTTTCTGGTTGAATAAAATCTGGTCGTTCTTGGTAGAGTTTTTCCAGTTGTGTTTGGTACTTGGAAAGCCGGAAGAAGTAGTTTTCTTCGTCTCGCCATTCAACTTCTTTGTTGGGGTGGAGAGAACAACGCTTTCCTTCGAGGAGTTCCCGTTCTTCTTTGAATTCTTCACAACCTACACAATACAAGCCTTGTTGTTGACTCAGGTAGATGTCGCCAGCATCCCAAACACGGTGAAAAAACTCTTTGACGATCGCATGATGACGATCGTCTGTGGTCCGACTAAAGCGATCGTACTGGATATCCAGCTTTTGCCAAAGTGTCTCAAACCCAGCAACTATTTCATCACAGTGTACCTGTGGTGGTAGTCCTCTAGCTTCAGCAGCGCGTTGAATTTTCTGTCCGTGTTCGTCGTTTCCGGTAATTAGCAACACCGAATTTCCTCGCATTCTTTGGTATCTAGCTACTACGTCGGCTGCGATCGTCGTATAAGCGCTACCTATGTGAGGTATATCGTTTACGTAATACAGGGGTGTTGTGAGAGCAAAGGTTTTTTTATTATCGGTATAATTCATGGAAAAAAAATGGCAACAAACCCTCATAAACTGTTTTTAATCATACATGAGGGTTTGGATTACAGGTTTTATGGTTATTTTTTACATTTATTATAATCTAATATCATCTTGTAACAATAGTATAAAAAGCTACTTTATTAACCGAAATAAGATACCTCAGCCGTACCTATTGCGTCTCTATCTGAGGATATTGGTCAAATTAGCTGAGATAAAGTTAACAATTATTAAAGAGTAGGGTTACACTTAGTCAAAAATATTAGTCAAAATATCGAAAAATTATTGCTATAAGAATCCCTACTATCTGGTTGTAGTTATTTTGGGCAACTTATGTATTCAGAACCATTGTTAATTTCACAATTATTGCTTACAGCTACCAAAACTAAGCTGTTTCTGCACCATCAGGCGCGTATCCCTCCATCAGGGCCGATGTTAGTGGTGAGTAATCATCGCAGTTTTATGGATGCACCATTGCTGATGTCAGCGCTAAATCGTCCGGTTCGGTTTGCTTGTCATCATTACATGGGACAAGTGCCAGTGATGCGGGACTTGGTGACTAAGTTAGGCTGTTTCCCTTTGGAGGAAACGGGAAAACGGCAAAAGAAATTTTTCCAACAGGCAATTCATTTGTTTGAGACAGGGCAAGCGGTGGGTTTGTTTCCTGAAGGCGCACAACCAATGGTAGAGTTTACCAAACCGGAAATGATGGGACAATTTCAACGGGGTTTTGCTCATTTGGCGTTACGGGCTCCGGTGGAACGGTTGTCTATTCTACCAGTAGCGATCGCTTCTGTGGAAGAAGCTGTGAGTTCAGCAGTACCCTTAAAACTGTTAAGCTGGTTTGATCCCTCTGAACCATTGTTTAATCATCCTGGTTGGCATCCTTTGGTAGTTTATCAACGAGTCAATGTTTTAATTGGTCGTCCCTATTGGATTACCTCGGCTCAGAGAGAAGAATTCCAAGGAAAACAGATGAAAACTGTGGTTGCTGAACTGATAGATTACTGCCAAACTGAAATTAGCGAACTATTGCGTCAAGGCTGTAATTAAGTTGTCAGTTTTGCTCTGTGCTTTGGGTAAACTTAATTGAAAATAACTGTTGAATATTGATTTTAAAATGCCAGAGATTAAAAGTCACCCCTGTTTCTTAACTCCCACAAAAATTAAGCCTGAACTTCCTTTATTTATATTTTTGCCGGGAATGGATGGTACAGGTCAGCTGTTACGTCGTCAAACTGCTGGTTTAGAACAAGGTTTTGATATTCGTTGTTTAGCTATTCCTCCCGATGATTTAACTGATTGGAAGGAACTTACAGCACAAGTAATCAATTTAATTGAAGCTGAATTGAAAAAAAATCCCCGTCAATCTGTTTATTTATGTGGGGAATCTTTTGGGGGTTGTTTGGCGATGAAGGTAGCTGTGAAAGCACCTTGGTTGTTTGAAAAAATAATTCTAGTTAATCCCGCTTCTTCGATGAGTCGTCGTCCTTGGATGTACGCCTCAATTCTTTTAACTCAATGGGTACCAGGTTATTTTTATAATTTAGGTTCGTTGATTGGTTTGCCTGTTTTAGCGGCTATGGGTAGGATAGCACCTAGCGATCGCCAAGCCCTAGTCCAAGCTGTACAAATTGTCCCCCAAAAAACCTCGATTTGGCGACTTTCGTTATTACGAGATTTCCAAATTCATCCTAATCAATTGCGCCGTCTTACTCAACCAGTATTGTTGATTGCTAGCGCTGCCGATCGCTTGTTACCATCAGTGGCAGAAGTAGAGTATTTATTAAAACATTTTCCCAATGGGAAGATGACAATTTTACCCGAAAGCGGTCATGCTTGTTTGTTAGAAACTGATGTGAATCTTTATGAAATTTTAAGGGAAAATGATTTTTTAGCGGAGGGCAAAGGGCAAACTCAAATGCTTTCTTCTGCTGTAAGTTAAGCTGGAATTAGTCGAAATGTAAAAGTTTTGTGACAAAAGGTTGACTACTACTTCCAAAATCCGGTTAAATTTGTTATAGTTATAAATTCAACGGGCGACTAGCTCAATGGTAGAGCAGCAGACTCTTAATCTGGTGGTTCGGGGTTCGAGCCCCCGGTCGCCCATCATTCGATTTTGGATTTTGGATTTTCCCCAAAGATAGATTTTGGGGCTGTATCTGTCTTTGGCGAAAGGAGATAGGCATAGGGTGGCGATCGTTATATTGATGAGGTTGCTAAGAAATCCTAAAAAGTTATGTAGCGATGCAGTAAACCGAACTCTGCAAGTACGGGAAACTCTCAACCAACTTTTGTAAGCAGGCGCTACATTTAATAAGTCGCCTAATAAATTCAAGACAATCAATATAACCTTATGAGAGCAAATAGCTCTAATTAAATATGTTTTTGCTATGTTTATTTAGCAAATTAATTTTCTCCGTCCTTGGATAAATTATGGCGTTATAAGTATAAACAAATCGTTAGTTTCCATGAAAACAGTTGAATTGAAGTTAAATTTGAATAAATCTCAGCAATCAAGAATAGATGATTGGTTGAAGAGTTTAACTTGGGTATGGAACAACGGATTAGCGTTACTAGAATGGCGTGAATATTGGTTACGCTGTCAGGAAATAAACTACTATCCTACTGAATTGAAAAATACTCAGGGCATTCCATTGCCTCAGTCTATTTTAGATGAATGGGGGTTTGTCAGTCCTGAATCTTGCCCAGTTTTTAAATTAGATTGGAAATTTAATCAAATAGAATATTTTCATGTTGCCAAAAAAGGAAAGAAAGAATTAAAAAAATTAGATATTTTTGGGCTATGTAGTCCATGTACATTAGTTAAAAAAATAAGTTTAAATGATTATCCAGAAATCAAAGAAGAGGCCAAGTATTTGACTGTTGAGCAATTTGATAATGGCGCTATTTATTCTGGATTAAAAAAATTAACGTTAGGTCAATTTATTGAAAAGCGAGAAAGTAAAAAAGGTATTAGTTTCTATCTCCATACTCCCGGTATCCCAGAAAATAAACCACATTGGAAAGGGGAACCACCAATTAGAGGTTATTCTGATCAGGATTTGATTGATTATTTTGGGAAGAAAAAACTTGCTAATTATTCAACGATACCAGATGGAGTTAAAGTCGGTATTGATGACTTAGACAGTAAATTTATTGCAGGTCAATGCCAAAATTTGGCTAATGCCTGGAAGCAGTACAAGGACAGAAAGCGAGGTAAACCCAGGTTCAAAAAATATAC
Source organism: Phormidium sp. (assembly GCA_049589015.1). GTDB lineage: Bacteria > Cyanobacteriota > Cyanobacteriia > Cyanobacteriales > Aerosakkonemataceae > Floridanema. The sequence goes on from JBAVZX010000287.1 coordinate 4,175, forward strand.
TCGTTCCGAAATGATGGCGACTATTATACATAACAATGCTGGTATCCGAGAAAGAATACCTGATGAAGAAAAAGCCAAAGAAAAAGAATCTAAACAGTTAAGAAAGGAAGGAAAAGCAACCGGGGTAAAAAAAGAAGAATTACCCCCAGTATATATACCTCCTAAAATGCCTGTAATAAGGTCAACTCTGAAGGTAGATTCTACTCGTAATAGAATCCGTCTACCTTTTATTGGGTGGGTAAAAGTTAAGGGTAAATCTACTCAGTTGCTTAATAGATGGGGTGATGCTTTTGCTGTTAGCTATCGAATATGTAAGGAAGCGTCTGGGTATTATATAAAGCTAACTGGGGAGATTAACTCTAAGCCTAAAATTAGCTTGACTCGTCAGGAAGGTAATCTCAAGGCGATCGGTCTTGATGTCGGTGTTGCTTGTCTTTATGCTGACGACGCAGGCAGGTTAGCTGAAGCAAGAAAATATAAAATTAAAATTGAGAGAAAAATTGCACGTCTCCAGCAACAAGTTGCAAAGAAAAAATTAGGTTCTAAAAATTGGGAAAAATTGCAATTAAGAATCTCTAGGTTGCATGAAAAAGATCGTAGACGTTCTATAGCTGCTGACCACAAAATTACGACTAAGTTGTTAAGAGAGTATGATGGCATTGCTGTTGAAAGTTTAAAGCTGGCAAATATGACCGCAGCTACTAAAACAAAGTTAGATGGTAAAGAATACGCAAAAAATGGGAGAAAACGTAAGTCTGGTCTCAACAAAGCTATACTAAGAAATAGCCCAGGCAGGCGTAATCAGTTTTTGGAAACTAAAGTTAAGGCTATTAATGAGTATTTTGGTTATACTGTTAGAGAGTTTGTAAAAGTTGATCCAAAGAACACTTCAAAAAAATGTAATGAATGCGATTATATCGACACAGAGAACCGTAAAACACAAAAAGATTTTAAGTGTGTCAAATGTGGACACATCGACCACGCTGATGTTAACGCTGCAAAAAACATCTTTGATCGTGGCTTATCAGACTTCGAGAGAAGCTACCGTACTTGGAGACGGGAAGTTAAGCCTGTTGGGGAAACCCTATCAGTTGGGGACGCGCCAACTGGAGAGAACGAAACCTTGAGGAGTAGTTCTGCGAGACAGGAAACTGCCACCACAGCAGTGTCGGTGACTGAATATGTCACTCAACCAACCCCGAAAGGGGGCAAACCACCTCGACAAAAGAAGAAAGAATGCGCGAAACGGAGGGTATCAAAATCTAGTAGCGATCAAAAACAACCTCAAACTCTTACCCCCAATAGCTTTGAAAGCAACACACAGTTAAAAGCGATTCTCGCAATCGATGAAAACCCTGTGCCGCCTGGATTAGAGGCGTTTTTTGATGCTCCTGCAACTAAGAAAAAATCTAATTCCCGAAAAAAGGAAAATGGATTCACGAATTTGATACCTGAAACGTACTTCCAGCCTATCCTCTGGGATCAAGATGACGAAATCAACTTTTGAGGGTGTGGATGGTTGCAAGCATTCACAACGAGATTGGGCATATTATCGACTTTAGACGAAATCAACTTTTGAGGGTGTGG
>JBAVZX010000288.1:0-6848 GCA_049589015.1 Phormidium sp.
CTTCCATGCGTTGTCGCGCATAAATTTGCGAGGCGCGATGAGCAATTTGGTGATTGACTGTTTCTGGGATAAATTCTTGATCCAGCCACTGATGCAAATTTGTGCGTAACCATTCAGCCTCTTGTTGAGGGTTTTGTGCGGATGGTAGTGTAATCGGTGGAATTGGTTCAGCCATTTTCTATGTTCTGAGAGTTGGGTTCAAAGTTGAGCAGTAGGTAGTTGGTGAAGGATAGTACAGCATGGCAGAAATAACTAATCAGTTGAAAAAAGGTAAAAAGCTGAACAGAAAAGTCTGCTTTTTTGGGAACTTTCTGTCTTCTACCTTCTTGCAGTAGTGAGTACTGATATGCTAACTACCTACCAACTTTCAGCCATTTCATCATTTGCTTTGTATAATTTTTAAATTTAAAATTAGCAACAATAGCGGGATCATGAAAGCCCCTGTGGTTTAATCAGGGGATGATAAAACACGACTTTCTTAATATATTAATCCATGCCAATTAAAATTACTGGGATCATTGAGGGATATGCACAAGGTTTCTTTTTAATGGCGGATGAAACTGGTCATTTAAACTGGTATTCTAGCCATAAACGGGCTTTGATCCCCCTGGACGATCGCTTTCGTTACCCTAAATCTCTACGTCGGGTGATTAACCAAGAACGGTTTCAAGTTGCCATAAATCGAGATTTTCCTGCGGTAGTGGAAGGTTGCGCTAACCGAGATACTACTTGGATTTCTCCTGAATTAAAGCGGATTTATGAAGCACTTTACCAAGCTGGTTGGGCTTATAGTTTTGAAACTTGGGAAGGGGATCAATTAGCAGGCGGAATTTTAGGACTTGTCATTGGTGGCGCATTTATTGGCGAGTCAATGTTTTACCAAATTCCTGAAGGCTCAAAGGTGGCAATGGTAAAATTAGTAGAACATTTGCGATCGCGTCAATTTGTCTTTTTTGATGCTCAAATGAATAACCCTCACTTAGAACGTTTTGGCGCATATATAGTTACAGAAAAAGACTATCAAGTATTACTCAAAAAAGCCCTCAAATATCGCGGTTCTTTCACTTAAAAATTTCTCAATTTATTTGCTCTTTACCGTTTTCTGATCCCGCCGTTTTTATTTCTTTTACTAAAGTCAAACTCACCCATTCCCCTTTTTCATTATAGCTACGAATTAACCTTTGTCTTTGATTAGCTGTATATAACCAACCCACTTCCAAAAAAAAGCTTTGCCCTAATTTGATTTGGCTAGGAAAAGTAGCAGAAGCACCATTAGGTAATAATAAAACTTGGATTTTTTGGGCGCTTTGTTCAAAATACAGAATTGAACCTTGAATTTTAGCAATTGAGTCAATAGTGCGATTCGCAAAACTTAGCTCCTGGACTAATTGCTCTGATTCATTAAGATAAATTTTTAAGTGAGTGGGATAGGTATTAGGCGATCGCCAATCAGGATATATTGTTACCGCTTCACCTACCCATTCTCCCAACAATTGTTTGACAGTTAAATTAGGAATTTCTCCTGGTTGAGTACCAGCTAAAATTTCTCGAATTAAGGTAATTTCTTCTAACTGACTATTTTTATTAAAGAACTGTACTAAGCGGAGACGGCGTTCGCCATCTATCAATCCCAACTCTGCACCAAACTCCGAAAAAGGCGCGAATTGCATTGATCCCTGAGAAAAAGCCCCATTGTCAAAAAATAAAACACTCCGCCCCAAAGAACTATATTCTAAAACCTTTTCCGATACTTCACCCGTAGGTGAAAACCGCAAAATCTTTTGGCGAATAACCTGATTATTATTTAACCCTGCCAAATCCACTACGGTAGGAGTATCCACCAATAGTTCTCCGGTGGGTGAAACCCGAGTAAAAGAACCTTGCCATTCTCCCAAATTTTGTAATAAACATTCCCACTGAGACTTCATTTAATATTAGGGTATTTAGAACCAGCAGTAAAAGATTGTAGCAAAATTAGCTTACTAGAGCTAAAGGCAGAGTTAAACTTTGAAGAGAACAAATAATCACAATCAACTGGGCATAATAGCCCAACCAGAGATTAATTGGAGTAAAATCTAGTTAAAAGCTTGTATAGTTGATATTTATGACCAAAACTCCCAGTGTTCTGACTCCCAGATCCAACGGCACAAAACCCAGAGAAAAGTGGATCGGTCATTCCTTTTAAACCAAATAAACCAACACAAAATAAGTATCGTTGTTGAAATAAATGCAAATAATGACTCTTTTTAGACCTAAATCGTTAGATTATATGGATTAGGTAGTGAGGAGATAAGTTAAATGGCAACTTTCATCGGCACCCCAGGTAGCGACTTTCTCGTAGGCACAAAAGACTCCGACCTGATACTTGGGTTAGCAGGTAACGACTTAGCACTAGGTTTAGAAGCAGGAGACTCCCTATTTGGCAATGAAGGTCAAGATATCATCTTGGGTGGGTTAGGCAACGACCTAATTAACGGCAACGAAGACGACGACCAAGTTAACGGTAACGAAGACAACGACACCGTATATGGTGGGGAAGGCAACGACGAAGTACGGGGAGGTCAAGACAACGACCTACTCTTTGGAGACTTGGGAAATGATTCCGTCTTCGGTGACTTAGACAATGACACAATATTTGGTGGTGCCGGATTTGATTTACTAGACGGCAACGCAGGTAATGATGTCATCAACGGTAACGAAGACTCAGACACCATTTTTGGTAGTGAAGGCAACGATTTACTATACGGTGGTCAACAAGATGACTTGTTAGTTGGCGACACAGGACTTGACACCATTTTTGGTAACTTAGGCAACGACTCTGCTTATGGTGGTGAGGATGATGACTACCTGAACGGTAACGAAGGAGATGATTTTCTCAATGGTAACGATGGCTTTGATACCGTTTATGGTGGTCAAGGCAATGACAGCATTTTTGGTGGCAAAGACAACGACTTCCTCTCTGGCGACAAAGGCAATGATACTATCTTCGGTAACTTAGGCCGTGACAGCATCTTAGGTGGTGAAGATGCTGACGTTCTCAACGGGAATGAAGATAGAGACACTGTTTTTGGTGGTCAAGGTGAAGACCTAATTTATGGTGGTCAGGAAGATGACGTACTTTATGGTGACAAAGGCAACGATGTAGTATTTGGCAACTTAGGTAACGATAGCCTGTTTGGTGGTGTCGGGACAGATCTCCTCAATGGAAACGAAGGCGACGATACCCTCAATGGTAATGAGGAAAACGATACTGTTTATGGTGGTCAAGGCAATGACATAGTAAGGGGAGGAATGGGTAATGACTTACTATTTGGTGACAAAGGTAACGACACTATTTACGGTGACTTAGGTGCAGATACGCTTACAGGTAACAGTGGCGATCCAAGTGTTCAAGATATCTTTGTCGTTGGGTTGTCTGGTGATGCGACGGCTAAAACCACAGGTGGTCTTACCATAGCAGATGCCGATGTGATTACAGACTGGGATCGATGTATAGATAAAATTTCCCTCACAGGTGGACTAAGTTTCGATGATATAGTTCTGCAAGAAGGTACAGGGGCAAATGCAGGCAGCACCATTGTTTCGATTTCTAATACCTTTACAGGTGATGGTGCGGGTGAGTTTTTAGTCATCGTCAAGAATATCCCGTTAACCCAAATCGACGGCACTTCATTTATCGACAGTACTGGTAAGATTGGCCCAGCTAGACCATTTATTGTCGCTACTGATGATGTAGCGATCGAACCAATCACCACAGCTAATGGCGTTCTGACAAACAACGGTGAATTTACAATCTTTGTTCCCTGTAAAGCTGAGAACGATTTACCAATTACCTACACCGTCCAAAGTGATAATGGCACAGCTACTCCAGATGATGATTACGTAGCTTTAAGTGGTGTAGCCATTATTGCTAAAGGCACTAATAAAGTGGCTATTCCTGTGATTCCGCTGGCAGATAATGTAACTGAAGCGCCAGAAAAAGTGACAGTCACCTTAGATACTAAAGGTGCTGGCTTTGTCACAGGAGACCAAAAGTCTGCCACAGTCACAATATTCGATGCTGTCGTCACAGATAAACCCCTGGTTTTTCTCACTGCACCCGATCCTACTGCTTTTGAGGAAGGTACTAAAGCCGGTACATTTCAGTTCGCACGCACCGGAGGTGACATTACCAAAGATCTAACAATCAACTACACTGTAACAGGCACAGCCACTCCTGGTGTTGATTACAATCCTATTTTGAGCGGTACAATCACCATCCCTGCAAATCAAACTGTTTCTGGTTTAATTACAGTCACACCAGTAGATGATGCAATTGTAGAAGCCACTGAAACGATTGTGATGTCAATAGCTCAAAAGGCTGATTATTTTGTAGGCTCACAAAGTACAGCCACTGTGAGTATTTTGGATAACGACAAACTCACAGGTACTCCGGCAGATGCTAAACGAATCCGTAGGTACAACCAGGGAGGAGCCTTTGAGGAGAGTTTCGATACCTTCAAGGCCGCTGTGGCTACTGCTACTGAGAATGACATTATTGTGGCGCAACCCGGAACCTACGAGGAAACAGAAACTGTTATTGTTAACCAATCCCTGACCATCCGCGGGCCAAACGCAGGTTTAAGTCCTACTAGTGGTTTAACAGCTAACCCAGCTATTGTTAAAACTACTACTAACGAACCAGTTTTTACGATCCTTCCCAGCAAAAATGTCACAATTGAAGGTTTAAGAATTGAAATGAGTGGCAACAATTCCAATGCCATTCGCTACCAAAGCAATCAACCCAATAACAATGTGGTGATTCGCCAAAATGAGTTTACGGGAGTAGGGCCAGGTACTGGAGGGGTAATCTTCCTAGACTTTTCCAGCGGTGCTAATTCCTCAGCACAAGTTATAGACAATCTGATTCGTGACATTACGACCCCAGGCGGTAGTGTGACTAGTGGTATTCAAGCATTTAGGGTTGGCACTGCTACGATTACAAATAATTTAGTTGCTAACCTCACAGGGCCGGGAATCCTTGCTGATACTACTCAAGCGGGTAGTAAAATCATCTCTAATAGAGTCAGTGATACTCGTCAACAGGGTATTCAATTGGCTGGTGGCAGTGCAACGATCGCTAATAATGACATCACCAATGTTAACCTCAGCAACGATCAGGATAGAGGTGGTATCCGACTCAGGGATTCAGAAATTTCAGGTGCAGCATTAGCCACAGCAGATGTATTCAGCAATATCATCACCAACTCGTTTAACGGTATAGCTGTCAGGGATGGGACTAATATTACTGGTACCGTCAATGTGAATAGAAACAACTTAATTGGCAATCAGAATGCTGGTTTCTATCATGGTGGTACTGGTACGATCAATGCCACAAATAACTGGTGGGATAACTCCGCAGGGCCAATTGTCGGAGGTACGGGGTCGAATGCGATTAAAGTCCCTGTTGGTGGTACTGTCACCTTTGATCCATTTGCTAGTGCGCCCTTCTAAGTTGGGAATGGCAAGATAAAATGAAGAAAAGTGACAGTGTGTGCAATTTATTCCTACTCGCAATTATCTTCCATGACATCTGAGGTTTTAGTCGAAAAGAAAAAGTTAGAAAAACCGCCTTTGGAAATCCATACTTTAGGCGATCGCGTTTTGCGCCAATCAGCAAAGCGCGTCCCTAAAGTAGACGCGGAAATTCGTCAATTAGTGCGGGAAATGCTGCAAACTATGTATAGTGCTGATGGCATTGGTTTGGCAGCACCCCAAGTCGCTGTTCATAAGCAATTGATTGTGATTGACTGTGAACCCGATAATGCCGCTAATCAACCTTTGGTGTTGATTAATCCCACTATCAAAGCGGTAAGTCGGGAGATTTGTGTGGCTCAAGAAGGTTGTTTGAGCATTCCTAAAGTTTACTTGGATGTGAAACGACCAGAAGCGATCGAAGTTACTTTCAAAGACGAAAATGGTCGTCCGCGCACACTCGCAGCTAATGGCTTATTAGCACGCGCCATTCAACATGAAATGGATCATCTTAATGGCGTTTTGTTTGTAGACCGGGTAGAAAATGGTTTAGCTTTAAACCAAGAACTGAAAAAATTCGGCTTTTCAACTCAAGCTGTTAAGCCAATAGGATAAGGAGAAATAATCGTGGGTATAATGACTCCCAAAAGTGGTCTGTTTTTGATGGCTTCTTGTGTATCAGCGATCGCCGCTGTTGGCTCAATCTTTGAGCTATCTTCAGGAAATCCAGACCTTGGCAACCTCACTACTGGGATTATCCTTTCTATTACTGCGCCATTGGGAGGATTATTCTTCTTCGCAGCTGTTCGTAGTGCCCAAGCTAATCAATAATAATTCAATCAAATTAATTAGGAGTGTCGGAGAGAGTTAAACTCTACATTCTCTCCTCACTCCCAATTTTTTATGAATTTTAGTAAGTAGTGACATTTAGCGATCTATAAATAAAAGGTAAGGAGCAAACTTTCACTACTTTTGTGAGGTAGACAAAACTAAATAGCTAAAGCTTTCGATTTAATTATTGCTGATCTAATTCGGCTAAAGCATAACGAGCGATCGCTAATCCTAAGCGTGCTTTTTCCATATCCGATAAATCAGAAAAAGGCAATTCCCTGATTGTGGAAATCATTGAATCAACAGCAGCAGTTTCTCTTCCCCGCATCGCAAAAGCTAAAGGACGAGAAAATAAATACAAATCTCCCTCTGGCCAACTAGGTAATAATTCTTGGACGCAGCGTACCAACTGATCTGACAAATTCATTTGATTATGAACCCGATTTTGGCCAAACTTCAGCTGATAAGCCTGATGGGAAATAGCTTCTAACCAAGCACTTGGT
>JBAVZX010000289.1:0-2136 GCA_049589015.1 Phormidium sp.
AATTTCTGTAGTTTGTCCCCAAGCAGGTGTCGTTACCAGAGTTAAGCAACCGCTAATTAATACAAACCAGTAGTTTAATTTCATCTTGTAAAAATTTTAGGAGGTAAGTAGTTAACGCAAGTTGCTAGTTATTTACATAAAGGTATGTAGTTGGGCTTTAGCCCTCTTATGCCGGGTTTTGTAAGAGGGCTAAAGCCCAACTACGTACAAAGAATCAGACTAATTTTATAACTAGCAACTTGGGTTAGTTAGTAGTTGGTAGGGGTAATTTAAAAAATTAGATTACAGATTTCGGATAATAATTATACCAGATTTACTCTGATTACTAAATTCCCATTACCAACTACCTACTACCCACTACCCAATAAATAGATTACTGTATTTTTGCAAAAAAACGGTTCCGCTAGTAGCAGAACCGCCATAGTCAAGGAGCAACTAATGAAAGATTATTTGACTGTTCCTTGCAAAGACATTACATCAATTGGTTTCATCAAATACAGCCGCAAGAATTGCCAACCATTAGAAATATACAGAGGTAATTTCTGCAACGCTTGCAGGAATTTCGGCTGATTGGAGTTGACAATTTTAGTCAGTTTGGCATTATTTTGGACACAAACATCCAAACGTTCATAGAATTCTGGATTATTTACATCCAACATTACGGGGAATACTCTGCCAGCAGTTTCGTTGGTTTTTTCAATCACGTAGATATCATAATCCCGTGCATTTAGACCAATTGTGGCATAAAAATCAGCCCGCTGAATATCATTGAGATACATGGTAACAAACACCGACAGCAGGAAGAACCGACACCAGAGTTTCGCTTTCCAGTCGTTCAAAGTGTCCGGTTGCGCTTTCATTATCGCGTCAAAGAAGTCGCCGTGACGGTTTTCATCTTGACACCAGTTTTCAAAAAAGCGGAAAATCGGATAAACTCGGTCTTCGGGATGGGCTTCTAAGTGACGGTAAATGGTGATATAGCGCCAGTAACCAATCTTTTCCGAAAGGTAAGTAGCGTAGAAAATGAATTTTGGTTTAAAGAAGGTGTATTTCCGGCTTTTTGTCAGGAATCCTAAGTCTAGAGACAGGTTAAAGTCAGACAACGCTTTGTTGAGGAATCCTGCGTGACGTGCTTCATCCCGTGACATCAGGTTAAAGCATTCTGCCAAAACCGGACTTGTATCTTTTAAGCGTCTTCCTAGTTCCTTGTAAAGTAGGAATCCAGAGAACTCAGCAGTACAGGAACGTTCTAGGAATTCAACGAACAACCTGCGAGTTTCCCCGTCGATATGTTCCCAGGATTGTTCAAATTCTGCATCCCGGACAAAGTGATGGCGATTATAGTCAACGCGGAACTCTTCTAGAATCGCTTGCAGTTCGTCTTCGTTGGGTGAGATGTCCATCCGCGCCATCTCGTCAAAGTCGGTGGTGTAAAACCGAGGCGTGAGGATGGTTTCTTTAGCAGGAACTTTTATTCCTGGGCGTAATTCTTCAAAACTGGGTTTCTTAAGGGAATCTACCATAGGTGTCTCTGTTTTTTGATCTAGTTAAGATCGATCGCTGCCACAGATGCGACGCTTTATCAACATGGGTTTTAGTCTACCAAGGTATTGGCTGGATTAGATGAGCGATCGCATTAAGACTTGCAACAAAGTATCAAGTTTTGTTACAAATACTCCCTACCAAAGGGATATGGAACACTCAATCACAGAATAACTATCATAAAAAAATGCACAATCACAAAGTAACTAATTCAGCAATGAATAACGTTAACAGTAACGTAGGTAATAATGTTGGCACAAGCTACATACTTTGGTTAGCTTGCTTGCTACAATTACACGGATTACATCGCATCTATAATCGCAAAATGTTCACAGGTGTTATCTGGCTATGTACATTTGGCTTATTTGGAATTGGGCAATTTATTGATTTATTCCTGATTCCCGGAATGGTAGAAGAACATAACCTAAAATTTCGCGGCAAATTAGGTTACGCACCCAATGGAATCCCATTAAATCAACCAGCAGTTTCCCAAACTCTTCCTTTAAATCGCGATCAATTAATGGTCAAACTAGTCAAAGCTGCATCTGCCAGAGGAGGTAAACTTTCAGTTACTCAAGCAGTTATGGATACAGG
>JBAVZX010000290.1:0-1791 GCA_049589015.1 Phormidium sp.
TCCCCATTTTTTGACAATCTTCAGGGAATAGCGGGGCAATACTCTATTTAAGGCTGTTAATAAAACAGGATAAATATGAGTAGGATCGCCTTTAGCATCAAATGATTTAAGATTTCCTGTCACCAAAAATCTCAGTCTACAACCAACTGAATGAATGTTGGGAGTAGTGATTAAAAAGTATCCTTGTGGTTGTAAATGCCGATTTACATGATAAAAAAGCCGACCGGGGTTTTCCAAGTGTTCTATTACTTCTATAGCTGTGATTAAACCAAATTTTTGTTCACCCAAACCTAAATCATCATAATCTAAATTCGCTGGAGAACAAGTTGCTTTTTTTGTTTGGAATTGTGCCGGATCTTGGTCAATTCCATGTAAAGAATAAAACCCCTTACTTGCTAATCTTTCTAACCATGCACCAGTACCACAGCCAATATCAAGAATTGGGGTATCATAACTGAGATTTGGCAGTGCTTGAATCAGTGCCTCATGTAACCCTGGTACTGTTCTTTCTAAAAGTTGGTTTTCGTTCAAGTAGAATTCTCCTCAATGGGGTGTAAAGATGTCTATGAATTAAAGCTAAGATAAGTAAAGAATAATTTAGCTTGTGCTGACAAATTATGATTTTGATACCAGGCGTATGCTTGGTGAGCGATCGCCTGTCCTCTCTCTAAAGTTAGCTTACCTGTAGGACGATCTGCCAGCCAATAATGTTTCCCCACCTCCAACCCATCCACTTGCAAATCACTATAAAATGTGCCAATAGGAATCAAGCCGTGAGCACAATAAGCCGCAAAAATCGTTGATTTGCTCAGGTACTCTGTATGATAATCAAAAAAACCTGCTCTAGAATTTAACATAATTTTACTAATCTCATCTGCGGTTCTTTTACCCATTTTCACTACTGGTATACCATTAATTGACGAGATATCAATGCCCATAGCTGGCCCAACATCTAATATTTCTTCAATCTCTAATTCTTGACAAGTACATTCTAGAGCGTTGCGAGATCTATGATAAACTCGTTGTCGATTGCTACTGCTTCCAAATATTACTAAACGCTTGGAACGTTCTGTAAGTGGTGGCACTGATTTTGGTTCGCCAATATTAGAGAATACAGGTAAAGTGGGGATTTGAATTTGTTTTCCTGCACTTAATTCACGGAGTATTTTGGCATAGCCTTGTTTGCTGGTGAGACAGCGATCGCTCGATCGAGAAAGACGCATCGCTAAGTTTTTTTGCAATGGTGACAACCAAAAAGAACTAGACCATATTGGCCCAGTTGCATAAACTTCATGAAACATAATTACTAAAGAGCAATTAACATTTGCACTGCGCCATTTTTCCAAAGCATTAACTAACCAAAAAGGGCAACCACGTTTAGCGTACCCATAGCCTACATAATGGAGGAGAACTGTAGATGCTTGCTGATAATTATTTTTCAGTATAGTCAACAAATTTGCGGCGGAATGCTCTTGTACCTGAATCGCAGAAAATACTTCTGTTTTTGGTGCTTCTATTTCTCTTGGATTGCCAATAATAAAATGAGTGTCAACGCCAAAATCTTTGTGAAGTTGCCTTGCCAAATTTAAGGCGTAATCTCCTACTCCATCAATAGCAGGGGGAAGGTTAGGAACTATAGAGATTACTTGCATTTACCAGAATACATCTTGGGGATATTTATTAGTATATCCCACACAGCTAAATTAGTAATAATATAATCAGTAGCATATCCCAAAGCATAAAAATATACTATTAAATAGAAAATAGTTTTTACTATCAACAGCTTAATTA
>JBAVZX010000291.1:0-2550 GCA_049589015.1 Phormidium sp.
CTTCTTTTAATCACTTAAAACAATTTTTCTATGCCGCACCAATCAATTCTAAGAGTAGTAACTACTTGCACCGTTATTAGTACCAGTTTTTTCCTAGTAAATTCCCTACCAAACTTGGTTTTCGCTCAGACTGTTCCTAGCAATCAAGTCCTTTCCCAAATTAAAGGTAAAGCACAAGTACCGATATTTATTCCCAGTAAATTACCTTTTTCAACCTCAGAAAAAATCTATTTTGACAGCGAAGTAACAGACAAAGGTTACAGCGTTTCATTTAATTATACGCCCGATTGTCAAGCAACAGCTTGTTATATTGGTTCTATTGAAGCCGAAAGAGGCGGCGAATTTATTAAGCCAGAAAGAGGTATCACTAAGGCATTCAAAAATGTTACCTTAGCTGGGGGAAATAAAGGAGTATTTCATAATGGCTGTGGTGCATATTGTACCGCTACCTTGGAATGGAAATCTCAGGGAGTATTGTATCGAGTAGTTATTAAGAATGGAGAAGAAAAAGATGCAATTGCGATCGCAAATTCAGCGATTCAAGCTGGTAGACGTTAACTTTTATCTCTCCTACTACCAATCTGAATTGCAAATGGCGTTTCCCTCCGAAGAATAGGGATCTACACGCCATTGCAATTCTTGATTAATCATCTTCAAACTATAGTTTTCAGCCTCTAAAAGAGCTACTTTTGCTTGGAGTTCTGGAATCTGATTTTGGTAAATTTGTTGTAACTGGATAAACTTGTCAAGTTCCTGCTTTGGCAGCACTAATAAGTAAATCATGAAACAAAATGGTTAGGTTTTACATTCCCAACATAGTTTTGTTTTCCCAGCAGTAGCTCAAATGTGATTCAGACGTAAAATTTTGTTAAGATTCGCGGTAAACTCCCCCATTTTTTGAGGCATAAATTCTTTTTCCATTTTTCCAGGCGAAAGAACGAGGTTTTCGCCATGTTTTTGATTCGCGCTTACGACAAGCAGTAACACCTAATTCAGACATTTCCATTACTAGTTTATTAAACTCATGCAATTTATCCTTTAACGATGAGTTGATAGATCCGGCAAATTGACAAGCAAAGATTGTCATAGTCATCCATGACATTTGAAAGTCGTCCCCAGAGAAATTATTTTTCAATTTTTTAGTTTCAATAGGGTTGAGTGAAGGGTAGAATTTATTTAGGATTCCTTGAGCAACTATCCCCTTAATTTGCTTAAATCCTTTTTCAGCTTTTGGAATGGAAATTGGTTGATAACCTTTAAAGCACTGTAAAAACCTAGTATTCTCCATTTCTTTTAAAATCGCTAAATATAACTCAAAAGCTGAACAGAACGAGTATTCTTTTTTGATAATTGGCTGAAAAGTATGAATAAATTCTTTAGGTAATTGGAGGGAATTAGTATCAGCCAATTCCCAGATATATCGCAACTCAGAATGTACTTGTTTAACATCTGGTTCGGCTAGTTGAACAATCTCCCATAAAACTTTATATTGTCTTACCAAAAGCCAAATCCCGTCATGCTTTAATCGATCAATTTCTTTTCTGTCTAAAGCTTGAACAATGGGAGCATCACAATGAGTTATAAATTCTGCTCTACAGCACTCAGCAAGAATCTGATTTCCTTTTCTTTGACTATGCCATTCCTCAATTTGCTCTGAGGTTTTAGCTTGCTGTAGTAACTGTTCGCTTGGTAAATTTTCTAGAAGCTGGGCGATTTGCTCTAAAATTTCAACATTGTTTTGGGTCATAAGTAAAACTAGGCTACTTTACTGAATCAGAGGGTCACACACTGAGGTAGTCTAGATCAAGTGATTTGATACGCTCCTTTGACAAGAATTGCTTTATGTCCCCTGCTGTTTCCAGTCCGCCGCGCATTATCCGTATTGCCTCTCGGAAAAGTCAACTTGCCCTAGTGCAAACCTACTGGGTGCAAGAACAACTCCAGAAACACTTCCCTGACAGAACCTTTGAAGTCCACGCCATGAGTACTCAAGGCGACAAAATTTTAGATGTTGCCTTAGCCAAAATTGGAGACAAAGGACTATTTACCAAAGAACTGGAACTGGGAATGATTAACAAAGAGACAGACTTTGCCGTTCATTCCTTAAAAGACCTGCCTACCAAACTACCAGAAGGCTTAGTTTTAGGCTGCGTTACCGAAAGGGAAAACCCTGCTGATGCCTTAGTAGTGCATGAAAAATTTAAAGACAAGCAACTCGAAACCTTACCCGAAGGCGCTGTGGTGGGAACATCTTCCCTGCGGCGTTTAGCACAGTTGCGCCATCGCTTCCCCTACTTGACATTTAAAGACATTCGGGGGAACTTGAATACCCGACTAGCAAAATTAGATGCTGGGGAGTTCGATGCCATAATTTTAGCAGTAGCGGGTTTACAAAGATTGGGAATGAGCGATCGCATCCACCAAGTCATCCCCGCCGAAATTTCCCTCCACGCCGTCGGACAAGGTGCATTAGGCATCGAATGTCGTGCCGATGACACCGAAGTTCTCTCCCTGATTAAAGTATTAGAACACACCCCCACCGCCCAACGC
>JBAVZX010000292.1:0-3285 GCA_049589015.1 Phormidium sp.
CCAATCAGTATTACTGGAAGTTCCATCAGATTTGAAACCAGAGTTATTGCAGCAAGTTTGATTACAATTATTAGTGCATCATGATGCCCTACGTTTGCGGTTTGTGCAAGAGGGAGAAAGTTGGCAACAAGTTAATTCTGATGTAGAAGAGTCTGTGCCTTTTAGTGTTATCAATTTATCTCACTTATTGCCAGAAGAACAAGAAACAGCGATTAAAGTTAAAAATGCAGAACTCCAAGCTAGTTTGAATTTATCTACTGGACCCTTGGCACAACTAGCACTATTTCAGTTAAATAAAAATCAACCAAGTCTGTTACTTTTCATCATCCATCATTTAGCGGTAGATGGAATTTCCTGGCGGATTTTGTTAGAAGATTTAGCTACTGCTTATCAACAAATCAGTTGTGGTGAAGTGATTAAATTACCACTTAAAACTACTTCTGTTCAAGAATGGAGCGATCGCCTAACAGAATACGCCCAATCAGAGACAATAGTCAATGAGTTAAATTACTGGCTGAATGAATCTAATTTTAAAGTAGGGGCAGATTTAACAAACAATGTTGTAATCGCCGCCGAAAAATTAACAATAAAACCCGCACTTACAACACTACCAGTAGACTATCCTTCAACTACGGAAGATAACACTATAGCCTCAACCGCTACTATTTCATTTTGTTTAAATGAAGAACAAACTCGCGCTCTCTTGCAAGATGTACCTTCAATATACAATACTCAAATTAATGATGTGTTGTTAACTGCTCTAATGCAAAGTTTTGCCCAATGGACAGGAGAAAGTTCGCTGTTGATTGACCTTGAAGGTCATGGGCGAGAAGATTTGTTTGCAGATGTAGATTTATCTCGCACCGTAGGCTGGTTTACTACTTTATTCCCTTTGCGGTTACAGTTAGAAGAAGTAGATCATTTAGGAGAGGCTTTAAAGTTAGTTAAAGAACAACTACGGCGAATTCCAAATCGAGGCATTGGTTATGGCATATTGCGATATTTGCATAAAAATGCCGAAATACGCAGAAAATTGCAGGCGCTACCTCAAGCACAAGTGAGTTTTAACTATCTTGGTCAGTTCGATCGAGTATTATTAGCATCTGCTGAGTTAGGTACAGTTAAAGAATTCAAAGCAGAACAAAGCTTAATGAATAAGCGCAGTCATCTGTTAGGAATTAGCGGATTTATTCGCGCCGGAATGTTGGAAATGACTTGGGCTTACAGTGAAAATGTACATAAACGAAGCAGTATTGAACAGTTAGCTTTGGGTTTTATGGAAGCATTAAAAAACTTAATTACTCACTGTCAATCAACAGATGTTAAAGGTTATACCCCTTCTGATTTTTCTGCGGCGAAACTCAATCAACAACAGCTTGACAAATTTCTAAGTAAGATCAACAAGAAGAAAACTAATAAGAGGTGATTTATGAATAATATGGAGGACTTATACGAACTTTCACCAATGCAACAGGGAATGCTGTTTCATACTCTCTATTCCCCTAAATCAGAGATGTATTTCGAGCAGTTATTTTGTACTCTGAAAGGTGATTTAAATTTACCGATTTTTCAGCAAGCTTGGCAACAAGTTGTGTTGCGTCATCCAGTTTTAAGAACTTCCTTTCATTGGGAAGAAATCGAAAAACCATTACAAATGGTAAATAAATCGGTTGATTGTCCTTGGATTTTTCATGATTGGCGGGATTTAACCAAAGCTGAACAACAAGAAAGGTTAGAGAGTTTGCTGAAAAGCGATCGCAAAAATACCTTCGACCTAACTGAAGTTCCCCTAATGCGCTTCACTCTAATTCAACTAGAGGAAGAGACTTACCAATTTATTTGGAGTCATCATCATATTCTATTTGATGGCTGGTCAATGCAAACTATTCTTAAAGAAGTTTTTGCCTTATACGAAGCTGATTATCGCGGAGAATCTTTATACCTTACACCTTCTCGCCCCTATCGAGATTATATTACTTGGTTACAAGAACAAGAGATCGATCGAGCCAAAGATTTCTGGCAAGAAAAACTAAAGAGTCTTGAATTTCCTACACCTTTTAGAGTAGATAAAAACTTAATAAGAGACAAAGGAAAGGAAGAAGAAAACTATAATGAATACCCTTTTAAATTATCTCAAGAAGTCACTAAAAAGTTGCTATCTTTAGCTCAAAAATATCATTTAACTTTGAATAATTTGGTGCAAGGAGCTTATGCTTTGCTACTCTCTCGCTACAGTGGAGAAAATGATTTAGTTTTTGGTGCAACTGTATCTGGTCGCCCAACTACTCTTGATAGAGTAGATTCAATGGTGGGGTTATTTATTAATACTCTCCCTATCCGAACCCAAATTTCTGGAGATGCGGAATTATTATCCTGGCTCAAGAATTTACAAAGTCAACAAATTGACCAAGAACAGTATGCTTATTACTCTTTAGCAGACATTCAAAGTATTAGTGATATTCCTCCTCAAATGCCATTGTTTGAGAGTATTTTGGTGTTTGAAAATTATCCGATCGATGCTTCTACATCCGAAACTAAAAAAACTTTAGAAGTTGGCGATCTGCGTTGTTTTGAACGCACGAATTATCCTCTAACAGTTGTGATTAATCCTGAATCAGAATTATCTGGTAGGATTATCTACGATACTAGCCGTTTTGCAGAAGATGCGATCGCACGCATGATTGGACATTTCCAAACATTGCTCACAGAAATTGCTACCAATCCCCAACAAAATATTTCCCAATTCTCCTTGTTAACAATAGCTGAACAAGAAGAAATAGTAAAGGCAGAAAGTTCTGCTACAACTGAATATGAATATAAATATAAATGTGTTCATAAATTATTTGAAGAACAGGTAGAAAAAAGCCCCGATTCCATAGCTTTAGTTTATGAAGAACAACAGTTAACTTACAGAGAATTAAACAATCGCGCCAATCAATTAGCTCATTATTTACAAAGATTGGGAGTTAAACCAGAAATCAAGGTAGGGATTTGTGTAGAGCGATCGCTCTTAATGGTAATAGGAATATTAGGCATTCTCAAAGCAGGAGGAGCCTACCTTCCCCTAGATCCAACTTTTCCTTCAGAAAGACTAGAATTCATGATGGAAGATGCACAAATCAGTATTCTGCTAACACAAAGCCACTTACAAGATCGACTCCCAATCAATAATCAAACTGTAGTTAAACTTGACTCAGATTGGGAAATAATTGCCCAAGAAACCCAAGATAATTTACTTACGGAAGTTAATCCAGAAAACTTAGCTTATATCATTTATACTTCTGG
>JBAVZX010000293.1:0-6379 GCA_049589015.1 Phormidium sp.
AGTTATACCCAGGAAGTATTACAGGCGACGTTGACGGCTCTCCTCTGCGTTACGCCCGTTGTAAAAGCAGCCTGATAATTTCCCACTAACCCTTTTAACTGTTTTTGGGGAATGGCAAATTGAGCAGAAATTGAAGGAATATTGCTACTTAAAACCTTCTGCAATAACTCGTTGACTTTCTTAATTCGCTCTTCATTTAATCCAGCTTTAGTGAGTTCGCCCAAGTAATAATTTCGCCCGAAAGTTGTCACCAAAGCTACTGTTACCGCTACCCCCATTGCATTTCCTAATTGCATGAATGCGTTATTAGTTGCGGAAGCTACACCTGCTAAAGTTGGAGGTGCGGAACTTAATAAAGCATTAGTTCGGGGAATATTTGCGATCGCCATCCCTCCACCTAACAACAACATCGGAATTACTAATGTCCAAATTGTTAATTCTGGACTAATTAACTGAGAAAAAAGAAACAGAGAAAAGGAAAAGATTAAAGTGCCTGTAACAATCAAAGTGCGAATCGGAAACCGATTAACCAAAGTACCAGCAATGATGCTAAAAACAAACAGCGATAATGTTAAAGGTAACAGCATCACAGCAGATTCAACCGGAGATTTTTTCAGTAAAACTTGAAAGTAATTGGAAAGGTGAAAAAAGACTCCAGTTTGAGCAAAAGAAAACAAGAGAATCAGTAAGGCACCAAGGGAAAACGCAGGTTTTTGAAATAGTGAAAGTTCTAAAGCTGGCGATTCTACATGAGCTTCCCACCAGATAAAAATTCCTAAAATTATCAGTCCAATAACTCCCGGAATCAGCACTCCCGCACTGAAAAAGCCACCATTCCCGCTTGCTTGACTAATGCCATAAATCAGCGCAAATAACCCAGCTGCACAAAGTAAAATTCCTTGCCAATCTAGTTTTTTATTTCCAGATGCTTTACTTTCCGAGACAAAGCGCAACATGAGAAATATAGTTAACAATCCGAGAGCAATCACTAAAGTAAAAACCGATCGCCAACCAAAAGCTTGATTAAAATATTGAATTGCTAGGGATGATAAACCTCCCATAATTCCTAATGTTGCGCCGTAAATACCGATCGCTTTTGGACGTTCTTCTTGATCAAAAGTGATAGCAATAATCGCTAATGCCAAAGGATTTACTAATGCCTGAAAAACCCCATCCATTGCTCGAATCCCAATCAAAGCACCAGCGTTAGATGCGAACATTGATAAAATTGCTGCGGCAACAATGCCCCCAGTGCCAATTAAGATTAACCTGCGTCGCCCGTAAATATCCCCTAATGTACCACCGCCTAAAATGAAAGCTGCCAGCATCAAAGTAGAAATGCTTGACATTAAACCGATCGTTGCTTGGGGTGCATTCAGGTCTTTCTGAATCGCTGGCACAATTAAAGTCAGAATACCTGAATCGATCGCTACCATCAGCACAGCAATGATACAAGCAAATAATACCATCCATCGCCCTGGATCGCGTTCTTGGGTTGTAATTGAAGGAGCCATTTTTTTGATTCATAATCTAAATCAGGAAGATACCTTAAAAAGGTGCAAAAATTGTGTATTAACTCAAGTTGCTAGTTAGATCATGTCCGGGTCAAAACCTGCGTCGATGCCCACAACGGCGAAATTTCCATTATCAGTCAAATTGGACAAGGAACCACCGTAACAGTCACATTGCCTACAAAACCAACCACTAAAGCTTAAGACATTGCCAAAAAAAAGCATCCTTGAGAGTAGAAAGCATTATTGTGATAAGCGTTTGAATGCTTGACATGAGGCTGAAAGTGTATTACTCATAACTTCAGCCTGATTGATCAACAAGTCTTCATAACCAAGTTGTCAGATTGATTGACACAGAACTAAAAGGAGATTTTCATGGCAGCTATTAAAGTAGGCATTAACGGATTTGGTCGCATTGGAAGATTAGTATTCCGCATCGGACTCGATAATCCAGAAATTGAAATGGCTTGCATTAACGATCTTGTACCACCAGAAGCGATCGCCTACTTATTAAAATATGATTCCACACACGGTCGTTTCGCGGGCACAGTGGAAGCCAAAGAAGACGGCATCGTTGTCAACGGCAAGTTTATCCCCTGCGTATCAGTAAGAAATCCCGAAGAACTACCTTGGGGACAACTGGGCATTGACTACGTAGTTGAATCCACTGGACTATTTACCAGTTTTGAAGGCGCATCCAAGCACCTCAAAGCAGGTGCGAAAAAAGTCTTAATTTCCGCCCCCACCAAAGATCCCGATCAAGTACCCACCTTAGTAATGGGAGTCAACGACGACAAATACGACCCCAGCAAAGATCACATCGTTTCCAACGCCAGTTGCACCACCAACTGTCTCGCCCCCGTCGCCAAAGTAATCAACGATAACTTCGGTCTCGTCGAAGGCTTAATGACCACAGTTCACGCCATGACAGCCACCCAGCCCACAGTTGACGGGCCCAGCAAAAAAGACTTTCGCGGTGGACGTGGTGCAGCCCAAAACATCATCCCCGCTTCCACAGGCGCAGCAAAAGCCGTTACTTTAGCGATTCCAGAACTGAAAGGCAAACTCACAGGTATGGCTTTCCGCGTACCTACCCCCGATGTTTCTGCGGTTGACTTAACCTTTAAAACGGAAAAAGCCACCAGTTACAAAGAAATCTGTGAAGTAATGAAGAAAGCATCCGAAGGCGAACTCAAAGGAATTTTGGGTTACACCGAAGATGATGTAGTATCCAGCGACTTTACTACAGATCCTCATTCCAGCATTTTCGACGCAGGTGCCGGAATTGAATTAAACGCGAATTTCTTCAAAATCGTTGCTTGGTACGACAACGAATGGGGTTATTCGAGCCGAATGATTGACCTAATTCTCGCAATGGCAGCGAAGGAAAAGGCACTTCAGCCAGCGTAGAGGCTTCCGGGGCTTCCGGGGCAGAGGGGCAGAGGGGCAGGGGGGCAGAGGGGAAAAATTTTCCTTGTTGCCAACTCCCAACTCCCAATTCCTAGTCCCCTACCCTAGTCCCCTAGTCCCCAGTGCCCAGTGTCCAGTCCCCAGTCCCTAATTCCCAATCACTATGAAAGTAGCAGTTTTTAGCACTAAACCTTATGATCGCCGTTTCCTCGAAGCTGCCAATGCTAAACATGGGCATGAATTAGAGTTTTTTACCGCTGAATTCAATGCTAATACTGCTCCTTTGGCGGCAGATTTTCCGGCAGTTTGTATATTTGTTAATGATAATGCTGATGCTAAGGCATTAAAAAAAATTGCTTCAAAAGGGACAAAATTATTGGCTCTCCGTTCTGCTGGTTTTAATCATGTAGATTTACAAACAGCAGCGGATTTAGGAATTACGGTTTTGCGCGTTCCGGCTTATTCACCTTATGCGGTTGCTGAACACGCTGTTGGGTTAATTTTAACTTTAAATCGGAAGATTCACCGGGCTTTTAACCGCGTTCGGGAAGGGAATTTTGCTTTAGAAGGATTGATGGGTTTTGATATTCATGGTCGCACTGTTGGCGTAATTGGGACGGGGAAAATTGGGCAAATTTTTGGCGACTTAATGAAGGGTTTTGGTTGTCAAATTTTGGCTTATGATTTATATCCTAATGCCGAGTATGCTGCTTCTGGGGTTAAATATGTGGATTTACCAGAATTATTTGCTAATTCGGATATTATTTCGCTACATTGTCCGTTAACTCCTGAAACTTACCATTTGATTGATGAGCTAGCGATCGCCCAAATGAAAACCGGAGTTATGATCATTAACACCAGTCGCGGCGCATTAGTGAATACGGAAGCTGTGATCGCTGGCTTAAAATCTGAGAAAATTGGTTACTTGGGTTTAGATGTTTACGAACAAGAAGGGGAATTATTTTTTGAAGATCTTTCTACGGAAATTATTCAGGATGATGTTTTCCAGCGTTTGTTAACTTTCCCCAATGTAATTGTTACCGGACACCAAGCATTTTTTACTGAAGAGGCAGTACGAAATATCTGTGAAACAACCTTAAGCAATGTGACTGATTTTGAAAAAGGTATTACTTCCCAAAATGAAGTTAAAGCCCCGCAAAAAGCCGCTGATAAATAGTTTTTTTGGCGGAAATATCTCATGAAATATTCTTTTTCAGGAAACTGTATCTTAAGATACGGTTTCCTGAAAAGCCGGAAAATTATTGAAATAATAACGTACTCAAACTGACTTCGATATCTTTTGTTTTATAGTTGCAAAAATTAAAATATTCCATTGTTACCAATAGCATGATACTTTATTATTCAAACTCAAACATTTATTAGTCTAATCAGTACTAGTATCAATGCTTACATTGAGATCTACGCAAATTGCCAAAATCATCCAAAATCGCAAATCCTACGCTCATAAAATAGAAGCTGAGATCGCCAAGCTCAACTTTTATGAAAATGTACTAGGTGAGTTGAAAAACTACAGCGATCAGCTTCTCGAACAGATTGTTGATGAAAGTATCCTCTTTCAATTAGAAGATCTGGCAAAAACCGATCTGCCAACTTTACTAACTGATATTGAGACAGAATTAAAAGGTCTGGATAAGCTGAGAAAACGCTTTTATCGTGACACCCTCAATATCGGTGTAGTAGGTAAAGCGAGAGAAGGTAAGAGTACTTTACTAAGAAGTATATCGGGACTTTCATCAGAAGAAATACCAACAAGCGATCGCCAACATTGCACCGGAGTAAAGGTAATTATCCGTCACGGAAATTCTCTAGAATATCTTTCTAGTGCAGAAACTTATGGCGAAATTTGGTTCTACACAGAATCTACTTTTTTAAATGAAGTAATTGCATTGTATTATAAAGAACTTTCTCTGGGTAAGTCTCCTTCTACCTTGGATGAATTTGCGAAAATAGGCGCTATTCCTGAGTTACCAAATCACTTGAAAAATATTTCCGAATTTGAATCTAAATACACAAAGCTGCACGAATATCAAAAAAATCTTAACCACTATCGCCATTTGATGCAGGCTCCCTCACCTAGAGTAATTTGCAAATCAGACATTCGTGAATACGTAGCACAACATAATTCTGCTGGAGAGCAAATCTACAATTATGTAGCAGTGCGAGAAGCTAGAGTAACTTGTAGTTTCCCGCAATCTGATGTTGGACAAATTGCTTTAGTAGATATGCCTGGTTTAGGTGATACTACTGTCGGTGATGAACAAAAATTAATCAAAGCACTGGGCGAGGACGTTGATTTTGTCCTGTTTATGCGTCTACCAAACCCAACAGGTGCATATTGGGATATTGAGAACCACATTGGGTTATATGACAAAGTTCGTGGGGCTTTGACGGAGTTACCCATAGAAAAATGGTCTTTTATGATTCTGAATCGAATAGTTGGGCAATCACCAGCAAATGATAACTTGAAAAACTGTGAATATCTCCAACAGACAATCAAAGATGTCAACATCAAAGTGGTAGATTGTGTGATTGCAAATTGCCAAAATACTGAAGAAGTAAATCATAAAATACTTGATCCAATCCTTGATTATCTTGCTAATTACATGAGCATTCTTGATCAAGAATATGCTTCGGTTCGTCGTCGTAGTGTTAATAGACTCCATCATAATATTCAAAAGTTTATCAAGAAAGCTAAAACTGCTTTCGGAGAAGCAGAACTTCATGATATGTGGTTTCCCGTTTTCATCAATTTATTTAATGATCTTTGGAATAATCTTTCCGTTAGCTTAGAGAGCTTATTGGATAGCCTTGCAGCGGAACGAGATATTCCCAATTCTGAATTTAGTGAACTAGTCAACAATGTTGTGCAAAACTGTCAAGATAATCCGGGAATTCCATCGATCGCACAAATAGAACAATTACGGGCTAGTCTTGGTGGTTATCAAGCTGCTTACAATACTTCTTTAAATAACGTGCGAACTTACATATCACAACAATTCCTTTCCATAGATAAAGGATTAAAGGTGTATGTGCAAGAGATTAAATTTAAGGTAGCAAAAGTATTAGTAGAACAAGGAGCATTAGGAAAACTAATACCAAGCGAAGTTCAGGGTGCAGAGTTAATTAAAATGATCGCAAATAGCTTGATAAAATCTGAGAGTAATACCCTAGAAAGCGAGAAACTGCATAATATCAAACTAGGATTTGAGATCCTTTCAGAATTTAATCTTTCTTACCGAGAAGTCATGCAGCACCGGATTCGGAAACAACTAGATAGGCTCATGCCTGATAAAGCTCCCCAACTGTCACAACCTTTCTGTGCAAAACAAATTCATAACTTTATTAGAACACTTTATGATGAGGTTTTGTATGATTGTAAGCGAGCTTTAAATGAATTAATTAATGAGCCAAGCCAAGCTGCTTATGGGATTGTAGAG
>JBAVZX010000294.1:0-3881 GCA_049589015.1 Phormidium sp.
GTCCCGGCGTTAGAAGCGGTGTTGGGAGATGTGATGGACGAAAGCGTGAGGGATTTTAATTTCAAAACGATTACCGATCGCTTTTCGGAATTGATGTTTGATTATCCCTTCCGTGTTCCCGCTAAATTCGCTTTAATTATTCGTTCTTTGGTGACACAAGAAGGTTTAGCACTGAGCATTAATCCTGATTTTAAGATTGTGGAAGTCGCTTATCCTTTTGTGGCGCGACGATTGTTAACTGGAGAAACGCCTCAGTTACGGCGACGTTTGATTGAGGTGTTATTTAAAGATGGTAGATTCCAATGGCATAGGTTAGAAAATCTGATTGCGATCGCTCGTACAGACCACAGTTTTGACCTCTTCCCAACCGCCCAACTTGGGTTACAATTTCTCCTATCTGATGAAGGTAAATTCCTCCGTCGTCAACTAGTTTTGGCTTTAACAGAAGACGATCGACTACATACCGAAGAAGTCCAACGTCTGTGGAATTTAATTAAGGATGAAATTAAGCCAGCCCAAATTTTTAACGCCGCTTTGGGCGCATTGGCAGAATTTTCTACCCTACCATCTGTAGAAGCTTTGGCAGCTTTTTCAGGTCGCAAGACTTTGCAGTAAATTAGATTAAGTAGGGTGCGTCAGAACCTTAAAATTGCAGCTTCCTTAGCTAAAATTTTTCTGTCTGACGCACCCTACAGAGTTTTTCCGATCGCAAAACTTTGCAGTAAAACTTCCTTTGCCTGATAAGATTTAACCTCAGATTAATAAATTACAGGAGTTGTTCGTGTACCTAATTCAAGACCCTCCCTATTTTCTGCTAGTAGCTGGAATGCTAGCCGGACTAACATCAGGTTTAGCTTTTGAAGCAACACTTAAAGAACTGGTACAAGAATGGGCGAGAACTCGTTCATCTCGAATGCTTGCTAATTTACAAGGAGTTCAAGTACAACTACCTTTTTTGGGAATTTGTATTGGAGTTTGCGTTTTTTTAGGATCTGGTTTAGAGATTTTTGGTTTTCCTACTTGGCTTTCTTACGCCATTTCTATCCCACTGACAATTTTTATGGGTTGGTTAGTTTGGTTCCAACTGGGCAAACTTTTAGTGCAGTTAGACAAGGGAGGATCGCGAGCTTTAGATTTAGATTCTTTTAGCTGATAATAAGCACTTAATAACTAAAAAGCCAGTCTTTTAACTGTGGTTAAAGACTGGCTTTTTTCTTCTCCATTTTTCAAAATAAACTTTTCACTTTATCCTTCATTTTCTGCCAGAAATTTTTCGGTTTAACAGCAGTTGTTTCGGGTGAATAAGTTGGTTTAGTTTCGTTGAGATAGCGGTAGTGTTCCCAAGTTTCCCAATAAGGACAACCGGGTTGAATTTTGATACCTGCCCAATGTAAGTATTGCAATGGTTGGTTAACATTGGGGTCAATTAGGCGATCGCCTTCGTATTTAAAATGACCACTACCAGCCCAATTACCCGGCCCTTTTCCCGGTCTACGAACAATATTAAATCGTCGGGGAATCCGTTTCAAGATCATGTAGTTAATAATTGGCTGATCGGATGTTTTTTGGGAAAAATCAAAGTATTCTGGATGGGCGGCACATTCGGCAAAAGTTTCGTATAAGTCCTGTTCAGAAATTAAGTTCTTTTTAGAAGCCCAAAAACCTCCATTAAAAATGTCTTTGAGGTCATTTTCCGTAAATACTTTATTTTCTAAAACTTTGGGAGTGAAAACATTGGTGATCCCGCCGCCATGTTGATAGTCACAACAGAGAAAGTCATATTCGGAAAAGTAATTTAAGTTGTCAATAATCTTTTCAAACACTACAATGTCTGTATCAATATACAGAAATTCATCAAATTGGCCAAACCAACAAGCTTGTTTGCGAAATTGATTTGGTCTGGCAAAGAATTTATCGCCAAAAATTTGATGTAGTTGGTTGGATAAGCGATCGATAAATTCTAAATCTTCATAGACTTTTACGCCAAAAGAATTACCCAAAACCTCAGCAATTTTTTGGTAATTCTCGTTATATGGAATTAATACTACTGACGTATCGCTGTCGTAAACTCTAATACTTTTTAGGAGAGCGATCGCTTGCTCCGTCACTTTATCATTAGCAGTAATATAAATACCTCTACTCATTTATTAAACCTCAGCGAGTTAATCCCAATTTGCGGAGAACTTTACTTGCTAAACTGGGTGGTGGATTATATGGTTTTGGTTTACCTGTAAACTTGGGTCGTTTTTCTGGTTCGTGCAAATAACGATAATGCAAAAACAAATCTCGATAGGGAAAATCAATATTTTCTCCAGCACAAAGTTGAGAAAAATATTTAGAACTAATCCCAATATAGTGAATATAGGTTAACCTTTGATTGTTAGAATCATAAAGAATATGGTCTTTTTCTTGAAAATGAAGTGAAGTCACACAGCAACCAGTTCTCTCACTTTTCGGCAAACTTAAAGCCAAATTGGTACTAGAAACACCTGAGCGCATCACCAGATAATTGAGTACTGTTTGATCGGGAGCATTTATGTAGAGAATTTCTGCTTCTCCTGCTTGTAACTGAGACAGCAACCGATCCATTTGTTCTCGACTAAACAAATCTTTTTTAGAAGCATAGAAACCGGAACAAAAAATCTCTGTTTTGATTCGTTCTTGAGGGAAAACTTGGGTTAATTTAGGTGATGATAGTTCGTATACGTGGGTGGGATCTGTATGCTGAAAGTCGTAAACTACAAAGTCATCTGTGTTCAGTTGAGCAAAAATTGGCTCCATTGAACCCATGATTAAGGTATCTGCATCTATGTAAATAAATCGCTCAAACGGGCCATCAAAAGCACAAAAACGCCGATGAGTACCTACTCGGTGATAGCGTTCTGAAGACAACTTACTCCAACTTTCGCAGGCGGTAGGATGTGAATCCCAAACTGCTCTCACAAATTTATCCCACTTGTGAATCGAGTATTGGTCGTCATAAAGTTGTACATTAGGACGGCGAGAAATTTCGGCAGCAATTCGTGTTGTTTTGTCGTCGTAAGGATAGACACAAACCGGAATTTCTGACCCTAAAATTACCTCAATACTATTGAGTAAGGCAATTAGTTGGTCGTAAACTTTATCATTAGCTAAAGTACAAATTCCATCCATAATTAATAGAAGAATTATAGTTTATGAATATTTACCAACGAAATCAGACAACCAGTTGAGTAAATTTAACTTGTGCAAAATTATCTGACGAGCTTCTGCGATCGCTTCTTTAGCAGCATACCAAGCATCTGGACTAGAAATTACCTCTTGGATGTAGGTAATTCCGTTTTCATCCATACTAGGTAATCTGAGGAAACTGCCTGGTGGTAATAGTTTATCTGCTGCTGGCCCCCCATAATAAATTGGCAGACACCAAGCTAGGAGTGCATCCCATAACTTCTCGCTGACATACAAATCATTTTCAGCGTAATTTTCAATGCTTAAGTTGTAATAGTAAGGTGCCATTGCGTGCCACTTATTACCTACTTTACCATAGGATGTTGACCATTCTGGCAAATCTCGTCCGTAAAAGTCTACGCTGAATTTCTGGGATTGCAAAAGCTTTAAAAAATCTAAACGTTTGCGATGGTTTGCTGTCCGACTAATGCCAGATGTAATCCAGCTACAAGATTTTTCTTTGGCTGGCGGACTCATCTCATTCAATTCACGAAACGAGTTGCTCAAATACCAGATTGCAGGCATATAATCTGGCATGGGAGCAAAGTTATCTGGCCCAGAAATATAGCCACAGTAATTTTTTGCCGCTTCATAATTCATTTTATTCATATCAACTACCTCATTTAATGGCGGTTCTCTGAGCAAATAGACAATCCGTTCTTGAGGTACAC
>JBAVZX010000295.1:0-3481 GCA_049589015.1 Phormidium sp.
CTAAATAAAACATCTGACCAAGATAAAACTATGGGAACTTGATTACTCAATTCCAGATTGGTCACTAACAAAACCACAACAGTGGCAAACATTTAAGGAAAAAGTATTATTACTAAAAAAAGTTTTCTCAATTAGTTACTAGGTTTGGTAATGGTAATACCAGCAGCTTGCAAACGGATTTTCTGATCGGGATAATCTGTTAAGGTCAAAGAAAGTTGTTCCGCATTTTCTAACACCGAATTCGGAATGTTTACTGTCCCACTAAATGCCTCACTATTAGCAGGTAATTCTCCAGGCAAACCTTCTGTATTAGCACTCAAAGGTCTTCCCCAGTTATCAGTAACATCTAAGAACGTATAAACAAATTGGACTGATTGAGAGCTTTCATTCTTTAAGCTTACATCCAGCAATAAAAAACCTTCTTTCTGACGAGTTGAGCGAATTTCCATTACTACACCCTTATCCTTGGCAGTAATAGGAAAACCTGGCTGAGTAGGTGTTTGTGGTTTTTGAGCAGCTTCTGCTTTCGCAACCAACTTTTCGTTAGCATTACTATCTGCTTGTTTCTTTTCCGGTTTGGCTTGGTTGCCTTTCTCCTGTATCCGAACTTTAACAGACTTAATGAGATCGGCTTCTTTGACAAAAACCAGGGGTTTTGAAGCCAACTGGGAGTCTTTTTGGTTCTTTTTGGCTGTTGGGCGAGCATCTGGTTGAGTGACACCTTTGAGAGCTTCTCTACCCAAAGCAAACCCCCATATTCCACTCAAAAAGCCCCCCCCAACCATCAATGCTAGCAAAGTAATGGTTACTACTGCTGTTGGGTTCAATTTTTTGATGGATGTTATATTTTTCGCCATTTTGCTTCCACTATCGCTCAATTACACTCAGCTAGTTTTAAAGCTTGTCGAATTTACCTGATTGATTATACAATTAAAGAGCTTATGGCTCTGGATGTACTTGAAGTGGTATTATATACTCTGTGTGAAACTACTACCGCTTTCTAGGCAAAATTTTTTTTCCGGCAGTTGGCCGAGCGGTTTAGGCAGCGAACTCATAATTCGCCCCAGGCAGGTTCAACTCCTGCACTGCCGATTTTAAACTTCCCTGAATTCAGCGCCAGAGTTTGGTAGCCAGGAATTTATTCCTCCTGTGTTGGCAATGAAGGACTAACTCAAGCTGCTAGTTAAGAGCTTAGGCGTTATAGGTCCCCCTTTTTAAGATTAGGGGATGGTAACGGTGATCGAATCATCAACATTTTTAACTAGCAACCTGAGTTACTACTAAGTCAACTGCCCCACCCACAAGAGGATGGGGTTTTACGCTCGATCTATAAATTTTTGGCAATAATTTACTGAGGGGGTAGTTCTTCGTTGTAAAGCTCGACTCCAGGAACTGGGTTTGGGTTAGTAATTAGATTATTCTGGAGTTGCAATAAAGAAGAGTTATAGGGGTTGGGTAAATTTCTAGTACGCAATACAGGGTCACTAGCATTTTGTAACCTCATTGCTTCTACGTAAAGGTTATGAACTTCTTCAGCGTCCTTGGTAATTTCAATTTCTGGGTAAGCACCTCGGAACAAGCTACCGCCTGGGCCAAAAATGAAGTAAAGTTGTCTGGGGACAAGTTGATTTTCGTAAGTTGGCTGATTGTGACTAAAAAAAGCATCATTCATTGCTTCATCTAGAGTGTAAATGCTCAAGGGAAAAGGGTTGACACAATCTATGCTGCTGTTTGTACAATGTTCTTCTGGTTGAGCTTTGGCTGTAGTGGCAAATAAACTAGTGGCAGCAGTCAGCGTTAATGCTGCTATCAGACTGCTAAGGCGCATGACCATAATTTCACCCTCACTTTTTTCCAAATATTAACCTATCTTTGAGTTTAAGATCATTGTTGGCTGTTTTAGATTAATTACTGTAATGACTAGTGGAATTAAAAGTTCATCTGATTTGACGAGTTTACGGCAGCAACTCCTGGATTTATTTTGTCAGTTGGCGTATCAATCTGGGGATTTTGTGCTTTCTTCGGGGCAAAAGAGTTCTTATTATATCAATGGTAAGCAGGTGACTTTGCATCCGCAAGGGGGTTTGGCGATCGGACGTTTACTTCTATCAATGTTACCGGAAGATACGCAAGCTGTTGCTGGGTTAACTTTGGGTGCTGATCCGATCGTATCAGCAGTAAGCGTAGTTTCGGCTTTGGAAAATCGCCCAATTCCCGCTTTAATTGTCAGAAAAGAAGCTAAAGGTCATGGTACAAAAGCTTATGTGGAAGGGCCAAATTTGCCCGATGGTGCAAAGGTGGTAGTTTTGGAAGATGTGGTGACTACTGGACAGTCTGCAATGAAGGCGGTGGAGAGATTGCGCCAAGCTGGTTACACTGTGGAAGAAGTGATTTCTTTGGTGGATAGAAAGCAGGGTGGTGCAGAGTTTTATCAGTCTGTTGGGTTGAAGTTTTCGGCGGTTTTTGGGATTGAGGAAATTCAGGAACGGGATAAACAATTAAAAGTTTAAAATCAAAAATCAGTCAAGGGAAGACCATGCTTCCGCGATCCGAAAAGGTCAGACCTCTTGACTGTATCTTTATTAATATTAAAAGTATTAGATTTGTGGTGATAGTTGGCGATCGTTTTTTGGAACGCAGATGAAAGCAGATGTTTTTCTAGATTTTTGGTGGGGGTATGTCATTTACCTTTGCTGCATTAAATTACGGAGAAATTGATTGGCGTAATCTTGACTGATACGTTCTTGTTCCAGACGTTTTTGATGAAGTGCAAGGTGAGTATATAGAATTTTTTCTTCAGAAGTCAGATGAGGTAAATTTTCAGCGTTTGCTACCACTACAGAAACCGCAAATTCGTGAAAGGTTTCAAATGTTATCATATCCATCATAATAGAGATTGCTTGAGGGAAATAAGAGCGTAGTTGGGATAGTATCTTAAACCCATCAACATCTAAATCGCCCCAATAAAAAATAGGACAATGTGATAGCCATCTGGCAGTTTTTAAGGTTTGAATGGCATAGCCGCTACCAAATATTGCCAAGCTATTTTCTAAAGGGGGTAGAGTTAGGAAATTCATCAAATTTTCAGTAATGAAGCAGTGATGTATGTCTAAGTTTAGTTGTCTAAATTCAGATAAAGGGATGCTGATATCAGCTACAGGAAAACCATATTTTACTTTTAATGACTCGTCCAGAAGCCTAAGCCTGATCAGAGGTTCACTATATTTTAGAGAAAACCGTTTTTCAAATGTAAAAT
The DNA here is from genome assembly GCA_049589015.1 of Phormidium sp. Lineage (GTDB taxonomy): Bacteria > Cyanobacteriota > Cyanobacteriia > Cyanobacteriales > Aerosakkonemataceae > Floridanema. The sequence goes on from JBAVZX010000295.1 coordinate 3,257, forward strand.
TATTCTCTCCTTCTATGGATACAAGGTATTCAACCGGAATAATTACTTCTAAAAGGCTGCGAATAATTTTTTGATTTTGCTCGATAAATTTTGTGTGAACTTGAATCGGGAGTTCTCGAATATAAAGGTTAGGCTTAGGATTCTGTTGAAAATACTGGCAAACTTTAAGTAAATCATCCCAGCGATCGCTATACTCAATTACTTTCAAAGGGTTATGAACAAGCC
>JBAVZX010000296.1:0-7417 GCA_049589015.1 Phormidium sp.
CCTTGAGCAAAAGTAAAACCGACTCCTTCGTTACCTTTAATTGCCCTAGTATTCCAAGGTTCCGCTACCATGTAAGCTTGCATTGCCCCAATTCTCACATTAGTTACCATTTGGGGTGGTGACACAATAATAATCCGAAATTCTTCTAAAGGATTTACACCCGCAGCTGCCGATAAATAGCGAACAAAGTATTCGTAAATCGACGAACTTAACACCACAGCCCAAACTTTATTTTCGGCTGATTGACTTTGAAAATACCTGCGAAAATCGCGTCCAAATGTTTGCAAATCTCCGTTATATTCGCGCCAAGGACGTAAGCCAAAATCCCACATCGATCGATTCATTGTCATCGCGTTACCATGACGATGAATTGTCATGGCGGCGCAAAGTGGGGCGTGGCGTGCCCCTTCTGCACCAATTCTCGCATTAGTAACCGCGCCGGATACAACGGGTGAAGCGTCGAGTCTGCCAAAAATAATACCGTCGCGAGAAGTCGCCCAACTAGCTTCGCGGTTGAGGGTGACGTTTAAACCGTATTTCCGAAAGAAACCTTTTTTCCATGCGATCGCAAATGGCGCACAATCATTTACAGGAACATACCCAACCGTAATATTTTGTTTTTCTAAGGTTTTAGGATCTACAACAGGTTCAACTGCTAAGGCTTCTTCAGTCAATCCTTTCGCAGATCGATCGCCCGAAATTGCACAAGAAGACAACGCCATTCCCGCCGCAGTTGCACCCATTCCTAACAGAAAATCTCTGCGATTCCATGATAACTTTTCGGTGTTACTCATACCTTAACTCCACCGATAATTAATTGATTTGTTATTTGTTATTTCTCATTAGTCATTAGCCATTTATTAAATTTTTTGACCAATAACCAATGACTAATTTGCCATTCTGGGACGATGCGTAACTAATTCTTGAACTTTGCCTAAAGCGAAATCTAGCAGTAGTCCAGTTACCCCAATTACTAACACTGCGAGAAACACAGAACTCAGGTTTAACCGACTCCATTCATCCCAAACAAAGAAGCCAATTCCCACCCCACCTGTGAGCATTTCCACAGCCACAATTACCAGCCAAGCAATCCCTAAACTGATTCGCAATCCAGTAAAAATGTAGGGCAAACTTGCTGGTAAAATAATCTTAGTAATCCGTCGCCAACGGTTCATTTCTAGCACTCTTGCCACATCAAGATAATCTTTAGAAACGCTAGAAACTCCCAAAGCCGTGTTAATAATTGTGGGCCACAGAGAGGTAATGAAAATAACAAAAATCGCTGAGGGTTCTGCCAAGTTGAAAATCGCTAAAGCGATCGGCAGCCAAGCTAAAGGCGATACAGGTTTAAAAATCTGAATCAGCGGATTGAGGGCTAACATTGTAGGCTTAGACATTCCGATTAAAAAGCCCAAAGGAATCGCCACTACTGCACCTAACAAAAATCCCCACAATACCCGTTTTAAACTTGCTAATAATAACCAACCAATCCCCAAATTTCCAGGGCCACGCTGATAAAAGGGATTGAGTATGTAATCCAAATTCGCCACAAATGCTTCTGGTGGAGTGGGCATTAATTCACGGTTGAAAAGTGCCACAATCCACCACAAAATAATGATGCCTAAAAACCCGATCGCAGGTAATAAAACCACATCTCGGAAGACGATCGGTTTTGCGCGTCGCCAAGCTGCTTGTCCGGCGAGTGCGATCGCAGACAAATTCAAATTTATAGCCATAGTTAGTGTCAACAGCAGGTACAAAAGTACTGAGCAGTACCAGCCAAGAACACTGATGAGTTCAGAAAACAAAAAACTTTCTAACTCTTCAGTCTCCTCTCGATGCCTACGAAGTTAGCTGACGGGCTAGGAATGAGAGTTATCCTTCTCTGCCTATTTCCTCACAAAAATGGCAGAAATACGCCCCAAAAGTTGGTTCCTCCGCTCCAGGCTTGTAGCCTTGGATTAGGCTGACTTACTCAAATGTTAAATCACCCGAATTCTAGCACTGCAATTTACAGAAAGCAAGCTGACGCATGGAAATTCATGCCAAAGTTTAGATAATAAATTAATAAATTTTAACCTTTCCGGTTTGGTATACCTAGTTACTGATTAATTTAATATCTACCTCTACCTTTAGCTAGATTGTATGCTGAAACTCTAGTTGTTAACTTAGCTATGTTGTGTTTCAATACTTCTTTTACTTTTTTAAGACAAAATCATGATACAAACTTGTGAATCATTATTGACTGATACTTCTGAAGAAATTTTGTGTTTTTATATCAATAATACTACGGAAATACAAATTATTCGCCTTGAGAATAGCCCAAATTCTAATTTAAATCGGATGGCTTTTCCCGGCGAAAAAATATTGTTTGTTAGTGAACCAAAAGCCAAATTAGCAATTTACACTGGCAGCAATGGAAAAGAAAATCTGTCTAATATTATGCCTTGCGCTAGCTTACGAGTTGAAAAACAGTAAAATTTTTAACTAAAAAATGGGGGTTGGTAATTATTTATTGCCAACCCCCGTTTTTTATTTGATACCGAAATCAGAAACCTCTTAATAATTGTTCGTAGTAGCGACTTCAGTCGGATACAAGGAGTAAACTCCCAACAACGAACCTGACATCTAAACAACAAAAAAACAGGGTTAAACCCTGTTACTTGTCAACGGCTGAAAACGTTTTTGTGGAGTGCTAGTAAACTAGTGATTTGTCCATGTACGCTTGCATTTTTTCATGGTCAAACTTAAGATTGCATAAGCAACACCGAATTCCGCCTTTGCAGTTCGATATTTTTTTATAGCCGTGTCATCAGCAAAGCTGATATTTTCTAAGAATGATAGTTTTTTCCTCTCAGAGTAGCCCTCTCTGATTGGCTATCATCTTTAATTGTGCGCTTCGTTTTTAAGATATCTATGAGAAGTACATGAGAAAGTTCTCATGAAACTTATCACCAAACTTAAAGCTTTGTAGGGTGCGTCAGAAAAGCTAAAACTTCCCTTAATTTAAAGATTATTTGTCTGACGCACCCTACGTTAAGAATTCAACTACAGAAGCGATACCCCATCCCGCGAACAGTTTCAATTTTGTCGCTACCTAATTTTTTGCGGAGATAGCCGACATAAACATCGACAATATTAGAATTTGGGTCATAGTCGTAACCCCAAACGCTACTGAGGAGTTGTTCTCGACTTAAAACTTGTCCGGGATGACGTAAGAAGGTTTCGGCTAAGATAAATTCACGGGCGGATAATTCAACGTAGCGATCGCCTACAGAAACCTTACGCGATCGCAAATCTATTAAAATATCTGCCACTTGTAGTATTAAATCATCTTTTTTGGCAAAAGTGGTGCGATCGCGCAACCTAACCCGCACTCTCGCCAACAACTCCTCAAACCGAAACGGTTTAGTCACATAATCATCCGCCCCACCTTCCAACCCCGCCACCTTATCCGCCACATCATCCCGCGCCGTCAGAATAATTACGGGGAGAGTTTCACCTCTTCCCCGCAACTCTTCCAAAACTTCTAAACCATCTTTCCCCGGTAAACCCAAGTCCAGAATTAACAAATCGAAATCCTTACTATCAGCCATCCTAGCTGCGGCTTGTCCATCATCTACGATTACAGTAGTAAAGCCATTAGCCTTTAAACCTTTCTCCAAAAAGGAAGCAATTCGCGGTTCGTCTTCAGCGATGAGAATTCTGTTCATTAGGATTGACAATCAATTTCTAGATCATCCCTCGTTTTTTCAGCTTCACTAAGGCATCTTCAGCAGCGCACTTTTCCGCATCTTTTTTGCTGCGTCCCTTGCCTTCTCCATACTTTTCCTCACCTACATAAACTTTGGAAAGGAATTCTGGAGCATGAGACTCCCCACCTGCTTGAACTGTAGCATATTTGGGTAGCAAAGTTGTGCCAATGTTTAACTGTACCCACTGCTGAAAGAGATTCTTGGAGTCCACAAGAATTGTAGAGTCAACATCAGATTCATAAGAAACAAAATCTTCAGCTACCGAAATAAACAGATGTTTCAAAAAATTGCCAACTACCTCCATGCCAGAATCAAGAAAGTAAGCGCCTATAATAGCTTCAAAAGTATTACTAAGTAACAAAGAACTGTTGCGTCCTCCATCTGCTATAGTACCCTTGCCTAACCGCATCCATTTGCCTATATCCAGATCCTTAGCAAACCTGGCTAACTGCTTTTCATTAACTAACTCTGAACAAAGAAGAGTTAGTTGACCTTCATTCATTTGTGGGTAAAAACTATAAAGAAATTCACTGCTTAGAAAATCCAGTACCGCATCACCTAAAAATTCCAATCGCTCGTTATCATCTCTTACTTCTTTGGGATTTTCGTACAAGTAGGAGCGGTGGGTAAGTGCGTGATATAGGAGAGAAGCATTCTGAAAAGGAAGTAGTTTTAGTATTTCAGCTAATCTTTCTCTGATGCGGGATTCTTCAGCTGAAAAATGGCGATTTTGTTCACGCACTTGCTCTTGAGATAGAATTCTTAAAACTTCTTGCTTCTGCTTTTCTACATCAAGTGCCTCTAATGCAGAAAAAGCTTTGAGAAGTCGGGCAATACTATCGAGAGCGCGATAGGTATCATCTGTAGAAAAGGTAATGTTGTGCGCCCACTTGTTGCGAATTTCTATAAGTTCATTGACTAAAGCTAATTCAGTTTTACTCAATATTTTTTTGAATACGTTATCCCACTGCTTTGACATTACTATTAATAAGGTTGAAAAATCCTCACGCAAAATCTCTTCTGGATTGCGCTTGGAGGTTTGGTGCTTGGGTAGAAGGGATATTGCAACTTTTAGCCAAATTTCTCCGTGAACTGCCTGCATTTCCTTCAGTACATAAGGGTACAAACCCTGACCGAGAAGAGTGAAAGACCTGCCAACTTGTTCGTGATTGCTAATAACCATATTAAGATTTTAGATTTTACTAGAAACTAGTATGTCATTCTAAATATGGGGTTGTTATCCGTAGAATCAACTAAAAATCTAAAATTCTTTTTTTGCTGCTCCGAAAAATCACTTTCTTTGCTAGATTTTCTACTTCTTGTGTCCCCAGAAACCCGGTTTCTCTAAGAAACCGGGTTTCTTTACTTTGGCGGAAACACCCTACTTAAATCCAAAGATAAATCAGGAAAAGAAGGTAACACGATCGCTTGATTTGGTAAAACAATTCTCCGATTCTGATAACCAAAATTTCCTTGACTATTTTGAAAAGGTTCACTGTGAGCTTCTAACTGATTATCAAATACATTAAATATCCAATAATCAGAGATTCCGGCTTCAGCATAGAGAGATAATTTAACTTCTCGATCGTAATTCAAAGTAGAGTCTGCTACTTCCATAACTAACAATACATCACCTGGATTTGGATGACCAGATAAATAATTATCATCACGGTTTTGCAGAATTGCAAAATCTGGTTCTGGTTCACTATTATTTGGTAAAATAATCGGAGCCTGACATTGTAAAGTTCCTCTATCTCCTACCAGTCTTGGTAGTTCCCGCAATAAATTTCTTAAACAAGTTTCGTGAGCCGTACCTTTTGCTGCCATTTCGATAATTTCTCCTCTGATTAATTCTATGCGATCGTCCTCGTGAAAAAAGCCAATCTCTGTAAGTTCGTGATATTCTTCTAAAGTAAAGCGTTTCGGTTGAGCAATTTTCATAAATTTCGCCTCCATTCAGCAAATGACTGCTATTATTATTTGAGATTAGAGCTAACTTCAATCGGCAAAATCAACATAAAAGTTGAACCTTTACCCAACTCACTTTTTAATTCTACTCTTCCTTCATGAGCCTCGACAATTGCCTTAACAATTGCCAAACCTAAACCGTAACCTTCGGAACGTCTGCGGCTATTTGTCACCCGTGCGAACCTTTCAAAAATTCGCTTTTGTTCTTTCGGTGCAATGCCTTCGCCAGTATCCCTTACCCAGAAACAAACCTCGTTATTTTTGACAGATGAACCTAAGAAAATTGCATCTTCTCGCTTAGTATGTTGCACGGCATTTTGGGATAAATTCATCATAGCTTGAGTTAGTCTTTGGCGATCGGCTACAATCCAACAAAAAGCTTGATCTTCCAGTTGCCAATAGCGATCGCCCAAAGCCTTCGCCTTCGCCAACAACTCCTCAGTAAACAGTGCCACATCAACCGTTTCTAAATTCAAAAAATCTGGTCTTTCCGCCTTTGCTAATAATAACAAATCATTCACTAATCGACTCATTCTGTCCAATTCATCGGTGACAATAGCTAAAGTTTCCTTTTGTTCTTCAGGATCATCCCCTAACAATTCTAAATGACCGCGAATAATCGTAATTGGCGTTCTTAATTCGTGACCTGCATCATTAATAAAATTGCGCTGACTAGTAAAAGCCGCCTCCAATCTATCCAACATCGCATTAAAAGTCATCGTTAATTCAGTAATATCATCTGCACCTTCTACCACTATTCTTTCACCTACATTAGAACCACTAATTGAATGTGCAGTTGCAGTTAATAAACGCAAAGGTCTTAACAGCCTTCCTCCTACCGCCCAAATTACCACAACTGCAATAACCAAGATCATTAATGTTACCAAAACCATTACAACTGTAACTTCATTCAGCTTTTGAAACTCGCTTTCGGTCGAGTGCATTACAATAAACACTCCAGGTTTTTGACCATCGATATTAACTGGTAGGGCAAAATATCTAATATTATCTTGAGGAGTGATTTTTTCCCCCCTTTCTGGTTTTCTTAATTTCGACCAACGCTTGATTAATCTTTTGTCTCGTGCTAATGATTGGGGTAAAGCTGTAGGACTAGCTTTATAAAATTTCCCGTTAATAAAAGTTACCATAAATTGTCCATCAACCGGAATATTTCGCGACAAGAAATCATCAAATAAATCATCAATTTCGCAACAAGCTAATTCTCGGTATCCTTCAAATAATTGCCGAAACTCTTTGACTTCTTGCACTAAAATTTGTTTGCTGCGTTCCTCTAACCGAACTGAAAGCACCTGACGCACAGCAAAAACAGTTAAAGTTGTAGAGCAAGTCATTAAAACCACGTACCACATAATGATCCGGGTACGAAGTCCACAGAAAACTCGCCGCCATCCTGCAAAATTTTGAGTGTTAGTCATCGGATTTTAGATTTTAGATTTTAAATTTTAGATTTTTGAGTCAAATCTAAAATTGATTGATTGGAAGTTGTAGGGTGCGTCAGATCATAAATCTGAGCGACAACATCAGGGTTTTAGCTTCTGACGCACCTTCCAGAAAGGAGGTAGAACCTCCTAGATTTCGTTCCCAGGTTGAACCTGGGAACGAGGATTTTAGATTTTTGAGCAAGATCTAAAATTGATTGGTTTGAAGTTGGAGGTTTGTGATTAGGACTGGAA
>JBAVZX010000297.1:0-5967 GCA_049589015.1 Phormidium sp.
AGCTACTACTGGATTCGCTACTCCACCAATCAAATTACCTAGTCCAAGACCTTTTTGAAAAGCACTACCAAATTTTTGTTTTGTTAATGGCTTTATTGCATTAAGAAAGCCAGCTATCGTTCCGAAGGATGGATTTCTAGTAGCATTAACCGCACCAGATGGCGTAACTGCTTTACCTAATTTAGTTACATATTTATAACCGATTAGGCTTGGTACGATCCCACCTGTTACTATCCCGGTTTCAACTGAAGCCAGAAACCCAGCAAAATTACCTTTACCTGTACCACCATACTCCACTAAATAACCAATACCATTACTAACTCCCCCAGCAGTTGCACTTAATGCGGTTACGGCTAAACCTGAAATGGCACCAACCGCTGCTAAGGCTTCGATACCTGCTGCCACCGCACCAAATACGGCTCCTGAAGAGGCTGCGCCTTCCAAACCACGCCAGCTAAAGCTATTGGTACTGCCAGCAATAACTGAGTAAATAACTGCATTAGTTACACCTCCTATGACTGCACCTGCCCCTATTGCTACAACTACAGGGTTAGTTCCTTGGGGATCAATTGTGTTTGTAGGAGTATTAAACGTATAAGTATACAAATTACTATTGCCACCACCTAAACCGAGAGGGTCTACAGCAGTAAATCTGCCAACGGAAGTGTCATAGTACCTTGCTCGCATGAAATCAAGACCATTCCCCTCATCCATCACCCCAAACTGACCAACAAACTCAAAGGGGTTAGAAACTGCCTCGACTTTGTTTAAATCTTCACCAAAAGGCAGATAGCTATAGCGGTTAACGTAGCTGCCATTTCCTCCTGTTAATCCTGCCGTCGAACCAATCGCATCAAAATCATAATAAGCAGTCGCATTAGTAGTATCAACGCGACTTTCCAGCCCTAATCCATGAGTGTAACGAGCAATTAAGCTACCATTGCTGTATTCTCCTACCACATCGCCCAAACCAGTTGGATCGAGCAAATATTCAGTTCGCTGACCGTTTTGAGTGCTAGCAATGCGGTTGCCAAAAGCATCATATTCATAAGACCAACTGCCTTCCGGCGTAACAGCACTGACTAAACGATTTTCAGCATCATAACTGTAAGTCCAACTCTTACCGCCTTCAGTTTTAGCAATCAGATTGCCATCAGTATCGTAGGTGTAGTTTCCCCCACCCACAGTCGTATACTGATTCAAATTGTTAGTATTATAAGACGTTAGCGCACCATTATCATTAACAGCAATTCGGTTTCCTGCGACATCATATTGATACTGAATAATCCGACCATTCGGCAAGGTAACAGAAGTTAGCTGACCGTTGACATCGTAGCCATAGTTAAAAGTGCCTTCCAGCGTCGTCATGCTGGTGCGACGACCTAAATTGTCATAAGTATAGTCAAAGCGAGAATTAATCTCACCGCTAGGGCTAAAGTTAACAATATTCAGCAATTGCCCAACAGCATCATAACCATAAGTCGTGGAAGTGCCATTGCCGTTATCTTCCCGACTCAAACGACCTACATTGTCATAAGTGTAGGCAACAATTCTTTGACCGTTACCATCAGTTAATCCCGCCAATCTTCCAACTACATCGTAGCTATAATTGACCGCAAAACCATCCTGGTCTACCATCCGAATCCGGCGACCACCAGCATCGTAGCTGTACTGCAAAAACCGACCATTGGGGTAAGTAATTTTAGTCAGTCGGTCAGCAGAATCAAACTCTTGAGTAATCGTACCTTTGGCATCGGTAGCAGAAATCAGATTATCTCGGTTGTCGTAAGTAAAATTGGTTTGCGAACCATTAGGATTAGTTTGTTTGATGAGTCTGTCTCGCTCATCATAAGTGTATTCAATTCCCTGACCGCGACGGTTAACATACTTAACTAAATTACCCCGCAAGTCGTAATTGAATTGCTCTTTGATACTCTCGATAGGAAAGAAAACATTAGTCGTTGCAAGATTACCATTTTTTTGGTAGTAACTGACAACTGGATTCGTGCCATTGGTATTTTGGATACTCTCCAGTCGTCCGATAGTACGACCGTTAATTAAACCTGTTAAATTGCCCCGTTCGTAACTCAATAGCTGATTGGTTTTGGGAGCATATTCAATTGCTACCAGATTACCCTTTTCATCGTAATTGTAATTTGTAACATTACCCCTTTGATCGCGGACGCTTTGCAATTGGTCAAAAGTAGGATCGTAGGTAAAATTAACTTGATTGCGAAGCGGATCGACTTGATTGAACAGATTACTTCGGTCATCATAAGTAAAAGTAGAGGTAATATTCCCAGGTGCAATTTGCTGTGTCAAATTGCCATCAGCGTTATATCGAAACTGGGAAGTACGACCGAGACTATCTTGTGCTAAACCAATTTGACCTAAATCGTTTAATAGCAGTGCTGTCCTGTTTCCTGTCGCATCTATTACTGTAACTCCACCCGCAGAATCATACTCAAAAGTAATTGCCTCTGCACCGCCATTCAAACTTTGTTTGATAACGCGACCTTGAGCATCATATTCATACAGCGTTTGCGTACCATCGGGAAAAGTAACCGATCGCAAAACATTACCCACATCGTAGGTATAGCTAGTAGTTCCAGCCGGATCGGTAATACTTAGTAATAGTTCTCCAGTCGGGTCATAACTGTAAGTAGTAGTTCTCCCCGTTCGATCTACAATTTGGCTAATTCGACCTTGAGCATTGTAGCTAAAATTGAGGCTATCTCCGTTAGTAGAAATAATACTGGTTAGCTGATTTCCCGTGTAATTTGCCGTAACGCGGTTGCTGTTAGTATCCTCAATAAAATCCAGTTTCCCATCAGGTCGAAAAGCAACAAGAGTACCTCCTTGTTCTCGCAGTTGAAATGTATCTCCAACTTGAGTTAAAGTTGCCTCATCTCCCGGTTGACTGAGATAACCTCCGCCTGATTGCTTGGTGAAGAATCGCAAAATACCAGAAGTTTCTACGATCGCATTTCCATCACTATCAGTTGTTACCGAAATCTCAAAAGGAAAAGTCCAACCGCGACCAAGAGAACCAATATTGTAGCGTTGGGGTATACTGCCATAATTACCCGCTTGTTCTAATTCAAATGCCAATAACCGGGAAACATCATTACTGTAGTCACCCAATTGACTCAGACGAGTAGCATTCTCAGCTAAAACTGCCTGATATTGACCTGCCGTATTGCCAACCGAACCTGTAAAATTATTCCAAATAACATCCCAAGCATCAGCGGGTACTGTTTCCGGTCGAGCATCATTTTTGATAGCATTCCAATCAATTATCGCATTTTCTTGGGCAATACTAGCCGAGAAATTAATATCTTTTCCTACCTCTCCCGTCGCTAAAAATGACAGTTTGAAACTACCGCTAGCCCCCGGTGGCAAAATACCAGCCGCACCTTGATTATTAATCCCCAAAAACTGCACTCGTTCTTCAGTGAAACCACTATTCTGTGATTGCAATAGCGCCCCATTAGCTGATAGAGTGAGCAAAGGCGCGGCTGTATCTGTTTGACCGACATTGGTATATGTTACCGTTACCTCGCCTATCCGATTTGGGCGTGTAGCGCGTGGTGCAGTTATAGTAACTTGAATATTACTATTAGATTGTTCGATTCCAATAGTTTTTCCATCTAAAATAATAGTAGCCGCATCATTTTCAGCTTTTAAAGCCGATACTTTACTCTCAGATAATTCCTTACCTTGAGCAATATCGGCAAAGATTTCTCCTTCATCGCCAGTAGAATCGATCGCATTAATCTGCGAATCTATATAATGACCGTATTCTTCTAGGAGAACAGATGCGATCGCCTCCACATCTCCCTGATGCACCAATTCCTGCGACAAATAAATCTTATTGGTACTTGCAGCAAACGCACCATTAGCGCCATTAATCTCACTAGCAGAACGAATCTCAATCTCTGGAAAGCTGCTAAAATCTTCTTTAGCCCAAGCTTGAGCTAAAGCATTGACAATAGTGCTGTTGAAGCTGTCCCCAAATGCCGTTTTTATTTTGGTGTCAAAATCTGAAGAAAATGTAAATTTTTGCAGAATATTTTGTGCAGTTTGGACAGCTGCTTTTGCAGTCAAAAACTCGCTTGCTACCAATCCAGTCACATTAAGATAATCGCTTTCATTCAGCAGAGAAGAAGTATTTGTTAGAGAGTTCCGTGCTTCAAGAATATTCATAATTGCTCCCCAATAAGGTAAAGATAAGTGAACTTTTTAGTTTAAGTTTTGCAACAGAAAAAACACCAAGAACCTAATCTCCTGCTTGGAATAGGTTCAGTTTTACCAACACTTTTTAAAATACGGGATTTACCAGATGCGGATGCTATCTTCTCAGATCAGTGGTAAACTGATCGCAAATGATCTTGACATTATTGAAAGATAGTGAATGAGCAGTTTAACTCTTAAAGCTTCAGCGCAGGGACAAGCTAAAATCAAACAAGCTAGGGAAAAAAAGAGATGGATGATTCGATACGATGACATCACTCCACTCAGGGAAGCCAGTAAGTTTTTAATTAGACAACATGGAAGAGAAAATAATTGGAATGACAATGATTTAAGCTGGATACAAAATTTGGAAAACCTGTTGCGAGTGGAACGAAATCAAGATATTAATGCAATTAAACGAAAGATCTTACAATCTAACCAAGGTTCAATTTTAGAACGAATTGAACAACTGATAAATAACGGTGAAATTTTTGCTAAAGATATCTCTTACGGTTCTTGGAGTAGATTTTGTGCTGCTAATAAAAGACAAGCAATTAAAGCAAGAGCTTTTAAAGCTTACTGTCATATTCTAGATTTAGATTGGCAAGAAGTTGCTGAAACATTAGAAAATCAAGTAACAGAAGTAATAGCCGTTTCGTCAGCTTTAAGTGTAGTTGAAAAACCCAATCAACAAAAAGATTGGGGAGATGCACCAGATGTTCCTGTGTTCTTTGGGAGAGAAACAGAGTTAGCAATACTGAAAAAATGGGTTTCAGACAATTGCAGTCGCTTAGTCGCAATTATCGGTATGGGTGGAATTGGCAAAACTGATTTATCATTAATGCTAGGACGATCGCTAGAAGCAGAGTTTAAGTATGTGGTTTGGCGATCGCTAATCAACGCTCCCAAAATTACAGAAATTACCACTGACTTAATCAAGTTTTTATCTAACCAAGAAAGCAGCGATATCCCAGATAATATAGATAAGCAAATCTCCCTATTATTGCAACATTTAAAATCCCATCGTTGTCTGTTAATATTAGATAACATCGAAACTATTCTAGAAGCTGGGGAATCTGCGGGGAAATACAAACAAGGATATGAGGAATACAGTCAATTGTTTGAGAAAATTGCTACTGTTCCTCATGAAAGCTGTTTAATACTAACTAGCCGAGAAAAAATCAACAAACTTGCTAGATTAGAAGGAATACATAAGCCAGTTCATTTTTTAGAATTAAAAGGATTGCACACAGAGGAAGGAAAGTCTATATTTCAAGAAATTGCTGATTTCTCTGCTTCCAAGCACGAATGGCAAGAACTGATTGAATTTTACAATGGTCATCCTTTAGCATTAGAATTAACTGCACATCATATCCAAGATATTTTTGCTGGGAATATTTCGGAATTCTGGCAACAAAAGAAACTTTTATTTGCTGATTTACGAGAGTTATTAGATTGGCACTTTGAGCGGTTAACAGATCGGGAAAAAGAGATAGTTTACTGGTTAGCCATTCATCGAGAACCTGTTTCTTTAAGTGACTTAAAAGATGATTTGGTTTCTATCATAGCTCAAGAAAACTTGGGGGAAAATTTGCGATCGCTCCAATCTAAACTACCACTGGAAAAAAGCGAAAATGGTAAATATTTCACCCTGCAACCTGTACTAATCGAATATATAACTGATAAATTTATAGCGCAAATTTGTGAACAAATTAAAATCGGTCAGCTTAATTT
>JBAVZX010000298.1:0-6075 GCA_049589015.1 Phormidium sp.
CTTATCAAACCTGGCATAAGAGGGCTAAAGCCCAACAACGTACAAAGAATAAAACTAATCTTATAACTAGCAACTTGGGTTATTACCTAATATTTTGATGATTTGAATTTTTCTTTGTTCTCACTTACCAACATAAATTAAAGATTGGGGATGACAGGCTGACAGGCAAGATGCCTGTTCTACGGGTTCGTAACGGGACTGTTCGATCGCACTGCCAAATGATTGCCACAAAAGGTTAATATGAAGGTTTGACGAAACCAAACTCCTCTCTTAACACCAATGGCAGACACACTTCTTTTTAATGCACTCCGGGACGCTATTGATGAAGAAATGGCGCGAGATCCGGCTGTATTTGTCTTGGGGGAAGACGTAGGTCACTACGGCGGTTCCTACAAAGTAACTAAAGATCTGTATGAGAAATATGGCGAATTGCGGGTATTGGATACCCCGATCGCCGAAAATAGTTTTACTGGGTTAGCAGTTGGCGCAGCAATGACTGGACTGCGACCAATTATTGAAGGCATGAACATGGGTTTTCTGTTGCTTGCCTTTAACCAAATTGCTAATAATGCCGGAATGCTGCGTTATACTTCGGGCGGAAATTTCAAAATTCCGATGGTGATTCGTGGACCCGGTGGTGTGGGTAGACAATTGGGTGCGGAACATTCCCAACGTTTAGAAGCTTATTTCCAAGCAGTTCCCGGTTTAAAAATCGTCGCTTGTTCTACTCCTTACAATGCGAAAGGATTGCTGAAAGCAGCGATTCGTGATGAAAATCCAGTGCTATTTTTTGAGCACGTTCTGTTGTACAACTTGAAAGAGAATTTGCCAGAAAAAGAGTACTTGCTGCCTTTGGATAAAGCTGAAGTAGTGAGACAGGGTAAAGATGTGACAATTTTGACTTACTCACGGATGCGTCATCATGTGTTGCAGGCTGTAAAAACTCTGGAAAAGGAAGATTTTGATCCAGAGGTAATTGATTTAATTTCTCTTAAACCTCTAGATATGGAAACCATTGGTGCTTCTATCAAGAAAACCCATAAGGTAATTATTGTAGAAGAGTGCATGAAAACTGGCGGTATTGCAGCAGAGTTAATTGCTTCAATTAGCGATCGCTTTTTTGATGAATTAGACGCGCCTGTATTGCGACTTTCTTCCCAAGATATTCCCACTCCTTACAATGGAATGTTAGAGCGTTTGACTATTGTGCAACCGGAACAAATTGTGGAGGCGGTGCAAAAAATGGTGGCACTCCGAGTTTAGGTTTTTTTACTTGACACCCGCAAAAGATAGCTATCGTAGCATTAATCTGCGCGGGTTTTGTTATGGAAAAACCAAGTCCTTCATTGGCTCTGAGCGTTGTTTTGTTAATGGGGGCGATCGCATTTACCTGCTTTGAGCCCTAACTATATCGCTCAACCCACATCTTTACACCTCCGACTCTTTCTGCCATCTATAAAGTCCTATATAGTTATAAAGTATATAAATCGACTTATTATAATTAGGAAGGAACTCATGGCTCAATCTCAGGCACAGCCAAGTCTTGATTTTTCTAGTCATGCCTACCGCGATCCCTTCAGTCGCATTAACGCCATTGTGATTGAAGGAGAGCAGGAGGCATACAATAATTTCATTTGTCTAGCCAATTTACTACCTGAACATACTGAAGAATTAACTCAGCTTGGCAAGATGGAGCGCGGTCATAGCAAAGGTTTTGAGTCCTGTGGGCGCAACCTGGATGTTGTACCGGATTTAGAATTTGCCAAACAATTCTTTGAAGACTTGCGGAATGCCTTTCAGGATGCCGCGGTAAACCACAAGATTGCAACCTGTTTACTCATTCAAGCATTAGTGATTGAGTGCTTTGCGATCGCCGCCTATAACAACTACATCCCCGTTGCTGACGATTTTGCGCGAAAAATCACAGAATCCGTTGTTGCCGATGAGTATCTCCATCTTAACTTTGGCGAGCTTTGGCTCAAGGCACACTTTGAGGAAGTCAAAGAAGAACTGGAAGCCGCCAATCAGCAGGTTTTACCTATTATCTGGCGAATGCTGAATCGGGTTGAGGCTGATGCCAGAGGAATTGGCATGAATAAACAGCTTCTGATTGAGGAATTTGTGGTTCGCTATGGTGAAGCCCTAAGCCAAATTGGTTTTAGTACCCGTGAAGTGCTCCGGCTATCCAGCAAGGGATTGCAGACGATCTGACCGGAAAAAATGGGTCTGAAGCCCCGTCCTTCTAGGACGGGGTTTCAGACCCAAGGAGTTTTGATGAATTGGCTGTGAAGTTGCGCGGCGGGACTTCAGCAACGCCATAAGTTTTTCGGACAAATTTAACAAAAGAGCGTTATTATAACATTTGTCCGTGCGGGTTTTGTCATGGGTAAACAACGTCCCTTCTTAGCTCTGATTTTTGTTCTCGTTATCGCTGCGATCGTAGTTCTGGTGCAGCTTCCCATCCGTTTGGGATTAGATTTGCAAGGCGGTTCTCAACTGACGCTGCAAATTAAGCAGACTGATCAGAAAAGACAAATTACCGAGCAAGACCTAGAAGCGATCCAAAATGTGGTAGAAAAACGGATCAATGCTTTGGGTGTTTCGGAAGCTGTGGTACAAACAGTGGGTAATAATCAGTTGTTGGTGCAGTTACCAGGTGTGAAAGACCCCCAAGAGGCAGAAAGGGTTTTGGGTGGTACGGCGCAGTTGGAGTTTCGTCAAGAAGCGAGTAAGCCGGAAGTTAAGGCACAATTACAAGTAAGACAAACTGAGTTAGCTTTGTTACAACAAAAACAAGCTGAATTAGTCAAGATTAATGATCAGACGGCGCTGGCTGCTAATGCTGCTGAAATTAAACAAAAGACGGCAGAAGTTCAAGCCCTACAATTACAAATTTATGAATCTGTAGGACTGACTGGAAAAAACTTAAAAACTGCTGAACCACAAACCGATCAAAGTAATCAATGGAATGTGGGGATTGAGTTTGATAATGAAGGAGCAGAAAAGTTCGCTCAATTAACTAAAAAGATTGCGGGAACTGGACGAGGAATCGGAATTTTCTTAGACAATGAATTAATTAGTTCTCCAGTAGTTGATGCTCAATATGCCAATACAGGAATTGCTGGTGGTCGAGCAATAATTAGTGGCAATTTTGATACTAAAACCGCTTATGAATTGGCTATACAATTACGAGGCGGGGCTTTACCTTTCCCAGTGGAAGTAGTAGAAAACCGGACTGTAGGGGCAACTTTGGGAAGAGACAGCGTGCAGCGAAGTATTTATGCTGGGGTTTGCGGTCTAATTCTGGTGTTAATCTTCATGGTGCTTTACTATCGACTACCGGGAGCGATCGCTGATGTTTCGTTAATAATTTATGCTTTGCTAACATTAGGGGCTTTTGCTTTATTAGGCGTGACTTTGACTTTACCAGGGATTGCTGGTTTTATTCTCAGTATTGGCATGGCGGTAGATGCGAACGTGCTAATTTTTGAAAGAACCAGAGAAGAATTAAGGGCTGGTAAGAGTTTATATCGTTCTGTGGAATCAGGTTTTTATCGAGCTTTTTCCAGCATTTTAGATAGTAATGTCACTACTGGGATCGCCTGTGTCGCATTATTTATTTGGGGCACTGGTTTGGTAAAAGGTTTTGCTGTAACGCTGTTAATTGGGGTCTTGGTGAGTATGTTTACAGCTATTACTTGTAGTCGCACGTTGATGATGTTGGCAATTACAATTCCTGAGTTTCGTAAGCCGGAATTGTTTGTACCAAAAACTGAGGTGGCGCGATGAAATTATCTGTAAACAAACAGCGGAATAAATGGTGGCTGTTGTCTGCTGCTGTCCTGATTAGCGGACTAGCTGCCATGCTGATTTCTTGGGCAATAATTGGCGCACCTTTGCGTCCGAGTTTGGATTTTGTGGGCGGTACGAGACTGCAATTTGAGTTGGATTGTTCCCAAGCTAATAATTGCGATAAACCGATTAATATTGCCGATGTCAGGCAAGTTGTTGAGGCGCAAGGTTTACCATCTTCGAGTAGTATTCAGTTGGTGGGAAGCGATCGCAATGGCTTTTCCATTCGCACTAAATATTTAGGTGTAGATGAGCGTACTAAACTACAATCTGTATTAGAGGAAAAAGTTGGCACTTTTGACCCGAAAAAGACCTCTATTGAGACTGTTGGCCCAACAATTGGGAGACAACTTTTTGCTTCTGGTTTAATCGCACTACTAGTATCTTTTGCTGGAATTACTGTTTACCTGAGTTTTAGATTTCAGTTTGACTATGCTGTATTTGCTTTAGTAGCATTGGTACATGATGTTTGGTTAACTGCTGGCGTTTTTGCGATTTTGGGTTTAGTTTTAGGTGTGGAAGTTGATAGTTTGTTTTTAGTAGCTTTACTGACAATTATCGGCTTTTCAGTTAACGATACTGTAGTAATTTATGACCGAATTCGGGAGATTATTGCTAAAGATGGCGATCGCCCCATTGCTGACATTGTAGATGATGGCGTAAACCAAACTTTAACCAGATCAATTAACACCACATTTACTACTTTGTTAACCTTATTCGCCATCTTCCTTTTTGGTGGTGAAAGTCTGAAATACTTCGCTTTAGCCTTAATTATTGGCTTTACTACAGGTGCTTATTCCAGTATTTTCATCGCTAGTAGTTTGTTAGCTTGGTGGCGAGAACGAACTGGCAGAGGAATTCCTGGTGCGGCAACAAGTGGCAAGCAAATTGATACTATTCCTAGTTCCGAAGAAGTTTAAATTTGAGGTATGTTGTTGCGCTTTAGCGCTATTATCGAGAGTGGTAATAATAGCAAAGACAGCGCAACAACGCAGCCATTTCTAACTAACTGGCAACTTGAGTTAATAGTAATGATGAAACAACATGAAGATAAATTAGAAATAATAAATGCCAAAGGAGATCCAAGTTTTGCGACACAGGTGGAACGACTAGTGGAACTTACAGTTTATGGCAGATGGTTATTTGTCGGCTTACTTTGGATAACTATTGGTAGTTTAAGCTTGTGGGGTTTGCGCGATGAAATTGCTTTATTGCAACAACATTTTACTTGGGTTGCTGTTAAATACGGTTTAGCATATAATCGCTTACCTGCGTTGGGGTTGGCTTTATGTGTGGGGATGACTGTTGCAGTAATGGTTTGGCAAAGTCGCAATATCTTAATCGGAATGCCACAGGCAGAAAGGCGACGCTTAGAACAACAAGTGTTTCGCATCCGCCAACAAGGGAAAACTCATCCCTTATGGAATTTAGTTTGTCAGCCTAAGAAGAACGGCGGTTAGTTGGACGCAAATCGCTGATTTTTCATTGAGTTTATGAATAAAAAGGCTATTAGAAAAGAATATGAAGCATATAGTGTCCAAGGTTTTTATAAACAGTTTGGTGATGAATATAGAAACCCGCATGAAGCAATAATTAAGCGAGTTATAAAAGAGTGTGTTAAGAAGTGGCAACTAAATTGCGATCGGGTTTTAGATTTGGCTTGTGGTAGTGGGGAAGTTACTTTGGCTTTGCAAAGTTTGGGTGTCACTAGCATTGATGGAATTGATCCTTATACTTATAATGCTTATTGCCAACGCACAGGTAAACAGGCAGAAATTTATACTTTTGAGGATATTGCAACTGGAGTTTTAACGGGTAGAAACTACAGTTTAATTGTGTGCAGTTTTGCTTTGCATTTAGTAGCTGAATCACGTTTACCTTTGCTACTTTATCAGTTGAGTTTAATTGCTGATACAATGGTGATTATTACGCCGAACAAGCGCCCACAGCTGAAGACAGAATGGGGTTGGATATTTTTAGATGAAATTATGATTGAAAGGGTGCGGGCTTGGTTGTTTCAAACTCCTTGACATACTGTAATATGAACGAAATATACGATGTAGTAATAGTAGGTGCTGGCCCGATCGGGTTAGCAACTGCGATTGGCTTACGCCAACGAGGTATGGAAAATATTCTAGTGATCGATCGCACTCGCGCTTTTCGTCAGGTGGGTCAAGTCATCGATCTTCTACCTAATGGATTAACAGCACTGAAATATTTAGC
>JBAVZX010000299.1:0-3211 GCA_049589015.1 Phormidium sp.
GTCAACTTTATAAGTTGTCTCCCCATCAAACACTGTGATCAGCGAATTTAAACCCAAATCAATCCCGGAAATCTTGCCATCTTTATTAGTTGGTGGCACATCTCCAGTTTCCAACAAAATAGCGGCGAAATACTTGTCTGTGCTGTCTCTTGAAACAGTCACGGACTTTATTTCGCCGCTATTTTCTCTGGGTATTATTGCTTTGACGATTCCCAATTTAGGGAGTTTTACACCATTACCTTGAATCGAACAAGCTGCTGGATATCTTAACGATTGCTTTCTATGTCTGTTTTTGAATTTGGGAAATCCAGCCCGATGTTCAAAGAAGTTTTTGTAGGCTTTCTCTAGGTCTTTTAATGATTGCTGTAATGCTGATGAAGAAGCATCCTGCAACCATTCAAATTCTTTCTGCTTTTTCAGTTGGGTTAAGTCTTTAGCCATATTGCAGTAACTTAAACCCTTTCCTGTTTCTTGATAAAGAGTGATGCTCTTGTTCAGATAGTAATTCCAAACAACACGACAACAGCCAAAGTTTTGCGCTAAGGCTATTTGCTGTTCTTTGTTTGGGTATAATCTGACTTTTAATACTGTCAACATCTCTCTATCAATCTAAGGAATTACTAACAGGATATCACGACTTTTTAGCTATCGTCAACTATTTAATAAGCATAGATCTAAAAAGAAGATTGACTGTGGTTAAAACCACACGGGTCGCTTTTCATCTCAGGTCTAAAGACACGGAGTTTTCAAGCTCCCGCTATTTTTTATAAATAACTTTATAGTTAGCTTCGATGGTTTAATTATATAATATAATGTCTATTTTCTAGCTTTAACCAGTTGTAGGACAGGCATCTTGCCTGTCAGGAATAATCGGAATAATGACAGACAAGATGCCTGCCCTACAAGATTGGACAATTTAATTAATGGAAGTCTCTAACGGTAATATGACTCAACATACAATTACTTTCACAATTAAACTGTTTGCTGCTTATCAAGAAGCTTACGGCGTACCAGAATTAGTGCGGGAATTTCCCTCAGAAACTTCTGTGGGCAAAGTATTAGAAAACATTATTGCCGAACATCCAGAACTGGCGCAATGGCGAGAAATAACTCGTTTTGGTGTCAATCTTCAGTTTGTCGAACCGGATACAGTTTTGCAAGACGGCGATGAAGTGGTGTTCATTCCGCCTGTAAGTGGCGGTTAATGCAAGTTCGTTGTGAGCGCTTCAGCGCTGCACCCACTGAAGTGGGTACAACGAACTTAAGAAATGTAAACCCGACAAAAAAGGTCGGGTATGTTTGACGTGGTTTTGAGGGCGTGATAGTATTCCAAAGAGTTGACAGTTTGACAGATTTTCAGATTTTCAGAGCGAGAGAGAGCAAGATCATGACCCAGGCGATTACAACCCAAAACCAAGGAAAGACAAGCACCGTTAAAGGTTTGAAGTGTAAAGAGTGTGGTGCTGAGTACGAAGCAAAGGCGATTCATGTTTGCGAATTCTGTTTTGGCCCGTTGGAAGTGGCTTATGATTATGATGCTCTTCGTCGGACTGTGACTCGTGAAAGTATTCAAGCTGGCCCAAATTCGATTTGGCGTTATCGGGCATTTTTGCCTGTGGAAACTGATAACCCCATTGATGTGGGAACTGGCATGACTCCGCTGGTTCGCGCTAACCGTTTGGCTCGTCGCCTGGGTTTGAAAAAGCTTTATATTAAAAACGATGCTGTCAATATGCCTACCCTGAGCTTCAAAGATAGGGTGGTATCGGTGGCTTTGACTCGCGCTCGTGAGTTGGGTTTTACTACGGTTTCTTGTGCTAGCACGGGTAACTTGGCTAATTCTACAGCTGCGATCGCAGCCCACGCCGGACTCGACTGCTGCGTATTCATCCCCGCTGACTTGGAAGCCGGAAAAGTCCTGGGTACACTGATTTATGGCCCTACCGTGATGGCAGTGCAAGGAAATTACGACCAAGTAAACCGCCTCTGCTGTGAAGTAGCTAATACACAAGGTTGGGGATTTGTCAATATTAATTTGCGTCCCTACTACTCCGAAGGTTCCAAAACTTTGGGTTACGAAGTTGCCGAACAACTCGGCTGGGAATTACCAGATCATATAGTTGCACCTCTGGCTTCTGGTTCTTTGTTCACCAAGATTTACAAAGGTTTCCAAGAATTTATTGATCTCGGCTTAGTTGCGGATAAGAGCGTTAGATTCAGTGGCGCTCAAGCGGACGGTTGTTCGCCGATTGCTCAAGCTTTCCGGGAAAATCGGGACTTTGTGCAACCAGTAAAACCGAGTACAATTGCTAAGTCGATCGCAATTGGCAACCCAGCAGACGGCATTTATGCTTTAGAAGTCGCCCGGAAAACAGGCGGTAACATTGAATCAGTCAGCGATGCCGAAATTATTGAAGGCATGAAGCTACTCGCAGAAACCGAAGGCATTTTCACCGAAACCGCAGGCGGAACCACAATCGCCGTCCTGAAAAAATTAGTCGAAGCTGGTAAAATTGACCCGGAAGAAACCACAGTAGTTTACATTACCGGAAACGGTTTGAAAACTCAGGAAGCCATCCAAGGTTACATCGGCGAACCTTTAACAATTGAGCCAAAATTAGACAGTTTCGAGCGAGCTTTGGAACGTTCACACACCTTGGAACGCCTCGACTGGCAAGAAGTACTTGTATAATTATTAGCTTTTTGCGGTTTGCGATCGTGCTAATAGATAATGGGTAATCGGTGGAAAAAACACTAATTACCCATTAATCATCACCAATGACCAATTACTGAATTAACTATGTCCGTTAAAGTTTTAGTTCCCACTCCCCTGCAAAAGTTTACCAACGACCAAGCAACTTTAGAATGCAGCGCTAACAGTATCGCCGAATTAATTGATTCCTTAGAAGAAAGTTGTCCCGGCATTAAATCACGTTTATGTGATGAAAAAGGAGAAGTTCGCCGCTTTTTGAACCTCTATGTCAACAGCGAAGACATCAGATTTTTGGAAGGAAAAGCCACACCCTTAAAAGATGGCGACGAAGTGAGCATCGTTCCCGCTGTAGCTGGCGGTTGAGGTTTTGGCGCAGGGGAACAGGAGATGGGGAGATGGGGAGATGGGGAGATGGGGGAAATCCCAAATCTATATCAACAAATCCCCCCACCTCCCTACCTCCCCACCCCCCCATCTCTTCCTCCCAATCCCCAGTCC
>JBAVZX010000300.1:0-5735 GCA_049589015.1 Phormidium sp.
AGTCCACTCTGGGATGAGTTGGCAACACTTCAAGTTACTTCAAGAAAGCTTTGCTGACTCACCAGGAATCCGACTTGCTTATTACAAAGGACAGGTTGAAATCTTGACACTTTCCTCAGACCACGAATCAATTAGCAGGATGATTGCATTTTTACTTTGTCAATACTTTCTGAACAAAAACATTGAATTCAACCCATTAGGCAGTTTTACCCAAGAAAAGGAACAGGAAGTTTCAGCGCAAGCTGACGAATCATTTGCCATTGGTAGCGCAACAGCGACTAAACCTGACCTGGTTGTAGAAGTAATCTTTACCAGTGGTAGCGATCGCAAATTGACACGCTACAAAGTTTTAGGTGTTCCTGAAGTCTGGTTTTGGGAAGATGGTTTATTTAATCTCTACCGTTTGCAGGAGTCTGGGTACGAGCGGATAGAGCGATCTGAAGTGTTGCCAGATTTGGATATCAATTTGCTGGCTCGTTGCGTGATGATGGCTTCTAAACTGGAAGCTCTGAAAGCTTTTCAACAGGCAATTGCTCAAGCTTAGAGCGATCGCCAAACTAAAATAAAATTAGAACTTAGTAAAAATGCTAGAGGCGCGATTACGAGAACTGGGAATTGATTCAGATAGTTAAAAATTTTAGCAACTCACCTAACTGAGTCAAATAACATGATAATATCTGTGCCGATAGAACTTAAACTCTCGGTTATAGGGTGTTTTGGCGTGACGAAAAGAAGGCTAAAGTCAAAAAGTAAAATAATTTGTATTCTCAGTTATATTATGGTATTTCCAGCGATCTGCCCTCCGGTACGCTACGCGATCGCTAACGCCCAAATTATCCCGGATACAACTCTGCCTGTCAACTCTAATATCACACCCCAAGGTAACACTTTTATTATTGAAGGTGGAACCACTTCGGGCAGTAACCTATTCCATAGTTTTACACAATTTTCTGTCCCAACAAAGGGCACTGCCTTTTTCAACAACGGCGAAACAATTCAAAATATTTTCAGTCGAATTACTGGTAGATCTATATCTAATATTGATGGTTTAATCAAAGCAAATGGAACTGCAAATTTATTTTTAATCAACCCCAACGGAATTATTTTTGGCCCTAACGCCTCACTAAATATTGGTGGTTCATTTTTAGCCACTACAGCAAATAGCATTATTTTTAATGATAACACTCGGTTCAGCGCTACCAATCCTCAAGCACCACCTTTACTAACAGTTAATGTACCCATTGGTTTGCAATTTGGTAGTAATCCAGGTCGCATTATTAACCAATCTCAAGCAACTATAGAAGAAGTAAATAATAGTATTGGTTCTCCCCTTGGTTTAGCGGTTTTTCCCGGACAAACTTTAGCGATTGTGGGCGGAGATGTAATTTTAGAAAATGGGAATCTTACAGCATTTGAAGGACGAATCGAACTGGGTAGCGTTGGGGGAAATGGCATTGTTAACTTAACCTCTACTGAGGCAGGTTGGAAATTTGGATACGAGCAAGTTCAGAGTTTTGGTAACATCGAATTATCCCAAGAATCGGTAGTAGATGCCAGTGGTTTTCCTCCTCTTCTCCCTGATGAAGAAGGAACTAGGGGCGGCGATATTCAAATCAGAGGTAATCGGATAACGTTGCATAATTCGGGAATAGCTACTAGTAATTATGCCTCTGTATCAGGGGGAAACTTAACTATAACTGCCAATTCAATTGAATTGAGCGGAACATTAATTAATCCTCAACCTATGGCACCAGATGGTTCCGATCTTACGGTAGCTGGGGGCTTATTTACCCAAACATTTAATTCCGGTGATTCTGGTAATTTGATCGTTAATACTAAAGAGTTAATTGTCCGAGATGGTGCTCAAATATCCGCTGATACATTTGCTTCTGGAAGAGGTGGAAACTTAACTGTAATTGCTTCTGATTCGGTAACACTGACTGGTAGAACAAGTGATGGATTGACTGGCAGCGGTTTGTTTAGTCAAACTCAAGGTTCGGGAGATGCGGGAAATTTGAGTGTTACTACTAAACAGCTAATTGTTCGGGATGGAGCAGAAATTTCATCTGTAACAATTGGTGTGGGAAATGCCGGAAGTTTAACCATAGAAACTAAAGAGTTATTAGTTCAAAATCGAGGACAAATTGCTGTTTCTACATTAGGGGAAAAGTCAGGGGGCAATATTATTGTTAATACCGAAAAATTGCTACTGCAAGATGGTGGACAAATATTAGCTTTAACCCTTGGTGAAGGGAAGGGAGGAATGTTAATTGTAAATGCTTCAGAATCTATTGAGATGGTTGGTACTGGGTTAGATGCTTCTCCTAGTGGTTTGTTTACTCAGTCTCAAAAAAATGAATTTATTAACTCTCCTAGTTTGGGAAATGCTGGTAATTTGACAGTTTCAACTGAGAGGATGATCCTGAAAGATGGTGCAGCAATATCAGCAGATACCGATCTGAATGGAAAGGGAGGATCAATAATTATAAATGCTAGAGATTTTGTTGAATTGAATGGAGTTTCTGCGGTTGTAGTACCTCTTGATTTCTCACCTGCGGTAAGATTTGATGGCAGGTTGCCTAGCCGAATTACTGCGATCGCACAAGGAACTGGAAGCGCCGGAAATTTAACTATTAATACTCGAAGATTAACTGTTCAAGATGGTGCTATTACATCAGTAAATGCACGTTTAGGCGGAGGTACAGCAGGTAATTTAAATGTGCAAGCTGCTCAGATTCGAGTTAGTAATGGAAGTGCGATCGCTGCTGAAACCGCCTCCGGTGAAGGAGGTAATATTAAGTTAGAATCCCCAGATATTCAATTGCGTCGAAATAGCCAAATTACTACCACAGCTGGAACAGCAAATTTACAAGGAAATGGGGGTAATATTACTATCCGAACTGATACGATAGTCGGTTTACAAAACAGTGACATTTCCGCTAACTCTTTTGATGGCAATGGCGGTGTTATTCAGATTAACACTCAAGGAATATTTGGATTAGAACCGAGAACAAGAACCGAATTGGAAAACCTTTTTAATAGTTCAGATATTAGCCAATTCAATCCTAGTAATTTATCTACTAGTGATATCACTGCTATTTCACGAACTAACCCTTCTTTGAGTGGTTTTGTAAACATTCAAACCCCAGATGTTGATCCGACTCAAGGATTAGTTGAACTACCGGAAAATATCGTTGATGTTGCTAGTTTAATTGAGCAAAATTTCTGTCGAGTTGCCCAGGGTAGTCAATTTACTGTTACTGGAAGTGGGGGTTTACCTGCTTCTCCTAATGAAGCACTTACTAATAATGATATTTGGGAAGATACTTCAGTTCCTCAGTTATCAACAACAGGAAAAAGACAGCAATTAGCTATTAATAATTCAAATGCTGAACAAAAAATTGTAGAGGCTGAAGGTTGGATTATTAATAGAAATGGTGAAGTTGTTTTGGTAGCTTCTTCTAACATTATTTCTCCTAATCTTTGGCTTACTCCTGGCTGTAAAATTCGTTAAATTCAAGGATAAAAATGGCAAAAAAACATTTAAAAGGTGTAGTCAGCTTAATTGCTTTAGCCATAGTTGGGCTAAGTTTTACTGTTGCGGTTCATGCTTTACCTGGAACACAAATACCAAGAGGAATAACTACATCTGTATTAACTCAAGTATCAGATAATAATGCCGATCGCTTACTGGAAAAAGGTCAATTACTTTATCAAGAAAGTCGCTTTAAGGAAGCAGTCAAAATTTTTCAAGAAGCAGCGGAAATTTATAAGAGTAATAATGACTCGATCTAGCAAGCTTTAGTGGGAAACTATCTAGCAGCAACTTATGAGAAATTGGGAGAGTGGGAACAGGCGAAGGAGGCGATCGCCACAAGTCTACTGTTATTAAAATCTCAAAGCAGTTCAAACAACAACATTATCCAAGTTTTAGCTCGAATTTATAATACTAAAGGTAAAATAGAATTAGCCACTGGAGAAACAGAAAATGCGTTAGCTAGTTGGCAAGAAGCATTGAAATTTTATACTAAAATCAAGCATGAAGCTGGGATAATTGGTAGTAAAATAAATCAGGCTCAAGCACTGAGAAGTTTAGGTTTTTATAATCAAGCTTTAAAGATACTTGAAGATTTAGAAACAAGTCTCAAAGAGCAACCAAATACTTTAACAAAAGCTACGGCTTTGCGAAGTTTAGGGAATGCTTACAGATTAGTTGGTAAGTTAAAGGAATCGCAACAAGCTTTAATTAAGAGTTTAGCGATCGCCAAACAATTAAATTCATCTCAAGATATTAGCGCAAGTTTGCTCAGTTTAGGTAATACTGAAAAAGCAATAGGTAATAGTAAACATCAGTACCAAACGAACATTGTTGAACAAAGTCCTTTGAGAGTAATTTGCCAGAAAATCTCCTCAGAAGCAGAAGTCACCCAGCATTATCAAACAGCTGCGAAATACTATGAAGAAGCTGCTAATAAATCCCCTTCATCAATTGGTAAAACTCAGGCAAAAATTAACCGTTTGCGTGTATTGTTAGAAGCTGGGGAATCAGCAAATATCGGAGACTTAAAAGAAATCCAGAATCAAATTACTCAATTACCTCCTAGCAGATCAAGTGTATACGCCATAGTTAATTTTGTGCAAAGTTCTACTTGTTTTCAACAAAAAACTAGCCAAACTGATTCATGGTTAACAGAAATAGTTTCCTTGTTAAATACAGCTATTCAACAATCAGGAACTTTAGAAGATAAACGTGCTCAATCTTATGCTTTGGGAAGTTTGGGACAAGTTTATGAGTATAATAAACAATGGGATATTGCCAAAAAGTATACTAATTCAGCATTAAATATAGCTCAAAAGATTAATGCAGATGATATTACTTACCAGTGGAATTGGCAGTTAGGAAGGATTTTATCACGAACAGATGAGGATAAGGAAAGAGCGATCGCAGCTTATCAAGAAGCATTCAAAAGTTTGCAGAAAATCCGCAGCAACTTAGTTACGTTAAATCCCGATGTTCAGTACATTTTTCGTGAAGAAGTAGAACCAATTTATCGCAAATTAGTAGACTTGCTTTTGCAACCTAATCAAGGTGTGATTAGCCAAGAAAACTTACAACAAGCCCGTGATGTTATGGAAAATTTGCAATTAGCAGAATTAGATAACTTTTTTCAGGATGCTTGTTTAAATGCTAAACCAGTGAAGATCGATAAAGTCGATCGCACCGCCGCAGTAATCTATCCCATTATTTTACCAGAACGATTAGATGTAATAGTTTCTTTACCGGGAAAAAGTTTAATTTATCACAGCAATCTTGTTCCTCAAACTCAATTAGAAAAAAATATTGACACATTACAAAGCTATCTTACAAACCGCACTCGCACTAAAGATATACAACCATTAGCTAACCAAATTTATCGCTGGTTAATCCAACCTTTTGAAAGCGAATTAACCGAAATTAAAACCCTAGTTTTTGTTCTGGATGGTTCATTACGCAATATCCCAATGGCAGTTTTATATGATGATAAACAAAAATATCTTATCGAAAAATACGCTGTAGCAATTGCTCCTGGTTTACAATTAATAGAACCTAAAACTTTACCGCAAAAGCTTAAGGCTTTAACTGCTGGATTGAGTGAAGAAAGAGAATTTCAAGGTAATACATTCTCTGCATTAGAAAACGTACCCAAAGAGTTACAAGCAATTCAGTCTGTCATACCTACTGAGCAACTCTTGAA
>JBAVZX010000301.1:0-2118 GCA_049589015.1 Phormidium sp.
GCTGTAGGTAGCAGCGCAGTGCCGCAACTGTAGTAAACAGGCGCACTTTGATTCCTGGTTTCCACCGAATTAAACCCATAGTAGTGTATAGCGAATCAGCTAGAAAATACACTGCTTATGGGCAGAGGGGCAGGGGAGTAGGGGAAGTAAGGGAAGTCCCTCAATTCTCCCAGTCCCCAGTTCCTAGCCGCCAATCCTTAATTGGCGGTGATGACTTGTGTCTTATCTAAGACCTCGACGGTTACGGGGGCTACTCCAGAGCTTGTTAGTCCAATGATTCTGGCTCCGGCTGCGGAAAGGTCGATGATCCGACCTCTAATGAATGGGCCGCGATCGTTAATTCTGACTACTACTGACAGACCATTTCTTAAGTTTGTGACTCTGACCATTGTGCCAAAGGGTAGGCTTCGGTGAGCGGCAGTGAAGGCATTTTGGTTGTATCTTTCACCGCTGGCGCTGCGTGCCCCATGAAAACCAGGGCCATACCAAGAAGCGATACCTTTGAGAACGGATCTAACTGTGGGCAATGGCGCAAAAGCGAGTTTTGCTGGCTGAGATTGAGGCGTGGGTCTACCGGGAATGTCGATTAAGGGAGGAGCATTGCCCATGAGCCGCCGGATTCTGTTGGTGGCTTGGAGGGCATCTTCGGCTAGGTTATTTGTGGTATCTGGAAGTCTGGTTTGGTTGGAGATTTCTACCAAGTTTTCGCCGTTGAGTTTGATGATGTAGCGATCGCTTACCCTACCGTCAGGGGTATCGGGATTCGTCTTAGCTGATATCGTTGTTTTGTGATTGGTAGTGGTATTTGCTTGGGCTTGTAATATTTCTTCGTTACTGCTGCTGATTTTGTTGCTAACTGCATAAGCAACTGTGATTTGGCTAGCGTCGAGGTTTTCTCGCTTAAATTGGTTTAGCTTGGCTGCTACTGCGGTGGCTCTTGCCATTGGATTAACCGCACTTTCAACTTTTTGGCTGTCATCCTGAGAAATACTGCCTTGTTTGACGCTGCTTGACTCAACTGGGGAAGAGCCAACAAAAGTTAAAACTGGAATATCCCGTAAATAAAGGGTTGCAGCTTGACGACCTGCTACTTCGTGAGCTTGAATTTTGGCGATTACCTGCTCTTGAGCATTACTTCCAGTCTTTGATTGATATTCTCCTACTTTGATTGTGTCTGGTTGAGTATTGACTGGAGGTGAAGGTTGACTAGCAGCTGCTGGCTTTGTTTGTGATTCCGTTCCTGTAACCTTCTTAGTTTCGGCATGGCAGGAAAGGGCTGTGCCCAGGGCAGTTGTTAGTATCGCGGCAGAAAAACCGCTCCAAAATCTTTGCTTCATAAGCTTTTGCTCTGTCGATGTGGATATCGCTACTATTGAGGGCTGTAATTATTTGGTATCAGCACCCCGCCTAGAATTTTTCGGCTAACTTGTAGTCGATTCGTATTCGCTTTACTAAATTTGCAACTGCAACAGATTACCATAAAGTTTAAGAATTGGGGATCGGTATATGCCGGAATTTGTAATTAAGTGGTTCTGTACTAAACAATAATTTTTCAGTATAACTACTGGTATAAGCTGGTTTTCCAGCTTTTTTGACTGGAAAAGTATAAAATAAATTTTTATAGGATATTTATTAATTCATTTGGAATTGTTATCATAATTTGCCATCATAAATTTTGGGAATTTGCCTGTGCCTGGTTCGGTTCAAAATTGAGTTTGGCAAAGATTGAATGAAGTGGGAGATTAATGAATGGATTATCGAGAAGCGGGTGTTGATGTAGAGGCGGGTAGAGCTTTTGTAGATAAAATCCGCAGTTTAGTCAATAAAACCCATAGGCCGGAAGTGATTGGTGGGTTGGGTGGTTTTAGTGGTTTTTTTGAGTTACCCGGCGGGTATAAAGAACCTGTTTTAGTTTCGGGGACTGATGGAGTGGGGACGAAGTTGAAGATAGCTCATGATTTAAATTGTCACAATACTGTAGGTATTGATTTAGTGGCAATGTGTGTCAATGATGTGCTGACTTCTGGTGCGGAACCTTTGTTTTTTTTGGATTATTTAGCGACTGGAAAGCTGGAACAAGAACAGCTTACGGAGGTGGTGGCGGGAATTAGTCAGGGA
>JBAVZX010000302.1:0-4735 GCA_049589015.1 Phormidium sp.
TGTTATACCAACAACTAAATTCCACCTCTACAAACGGCAATGTTGCTAGCAACGGACATCAAACATCTACTAATGGTAAAACAGCAGTGAAAAAGCGGCAAAATTATTACAAAGACCTCTCAGCAGACTATTCTCGGCCCGGACTTGTTAGTTCTTACGTTGCCAAAAAATTGATTGAAGATGCCGAAAGATATGTGGCAATGAAAGAACGAATTCAGCCCGAAATTAGCTCTAATTACACCTTAGAGCAAATTGAAAGAGAAAATCGCGAATGGTGGCCTACTCACTGTGAAGCACTGCGCCAAGGAAGAGGCGATATCTTAACAGGTGAATATCGCGACGACCTAGTTTATTTGTGTCAAGATGGCCCTTATTTTGGCTTAGGTGAACAAAAAGAACGGGAAAAACATTGGTGGGCTTTAATTGCTCAACCTGGGGTAACAATGTGTTGGCCTATTGTGATGTTTCACGGCGAAGTTACTTACTTTGAATGGAAATGTGTTGACGACGAAACTAACGAAACCCTCGCTAAAGGAAATGTAACTTGGGTACGTCGCGGACATCGCGGAGGTTGTTATTTGAAAACCGAACAATTGACCTTCTATCGTGATGTTTACGCACCTAATGAGTTGATTCAATTAATCACCACATAGAGGAAGTTTACCTAAAAAGTAAGGGCGGGTTTTGTAGTTAACTCTTCTGTTGTGAGTACAAATTTTTCTGCTAAACCCGCCCCTACAACTCAAAACTTGTTTACCTAACTAGTCTTATGCTTTTGTACAAAGAATCCACCGAAAAAGCTGATTATTCAGCACGGGATGCTAAAGGAAAAGTTGCATTTTACGTTCTTTTGTGGAAAAGAAACGGAGTCCCTTTAGACCTGTTTTTTAACTACTGGAGAAATGTTCATGGCCCTGTTTGTGCTCGTTTACCAGGTCAATATCAATACTGGCAGTTTCATGTAGAGCATAATCATGGTGGGATTTTGCCCCGTTTAGATGGGATTAATTATACCACTTTTGAAGATGAACAATTTGATGCGATCGCTGAATTAACTTTTGAGTCAGAAGCCGATCGCCAAACCTGGTTTCAAGCTTCTGCTATCCTGATGAATGACGAGCATAATATTTTTCGGAAAGCGATCGGTTACGTCACAAATCCTGGGAATTCTATCACTTATGTCGATCGAATTCAAACCGGAGATCCCAACGGAAATTTAGGAATTTTAAAATTCCACACCATGATCCGAAAAGCTGATGGTGTCAGTACTGAAGACTTTCGCAACTATCTCAAAAACAACTTTGCTCCCGCAGTAATTCAAAACGATTCAGTTCTTAAATTCCGACTTCACTTGTTTGAAGAAGTGGACAATACTCGCCCACCAGCAGCCGGGGTAGATCATGCCGAAGATCCCAGCCAAAACTATCAGGCGGCGTTTGAAATTGCCTTTGCCAACAATCTGGAAATGGAGAAATTTTTCGCTTCCAAAGAGTACGCAACTGCTGTACAAAACCAGGAAAAGTATATCAAACAAATCAGCTTATTTCCAGAACGCGCCCCTTACACTTTTGTCTATAACGGTGAAATGACTTTGGCGGGAAAGCGCACTTCTCATGTTGCAGAACTAATCACCAAAATGGGTTCAAATCACCAATTGAAAGAGCATATTGAATCGTTGATGGTACAACAAAAATTAGTTAATATTACATCAATCGACGAGTCTAAAAATTGGCTTTTAAAATGAACAAAAATCATCGAATATCACCTAACTAAATGTTCACATTAATCAGCACTTAAGATGACAAATAACCAACCTTACAAAAATGCAGTTTTAGATGATAAAGAACTGCAAGAGGGTTTAAAAAAGATTAATCCGAAGTTTGGTGACTTTGTTACTCGCGTAGCTGGTGAAGTCTGGGGTTTGCCGTTAATTGACCAAAAAACTAAAGCGTTAATTACGATCGCGATCGACATAGTTAATCAAAGCCATAATGGTCCCGGTAGCCCCTTTCCTGCACACATAGATATGGCTCTCAAACAGGGAGCAACTCGTGAAGAAATCGAAGAATTACTATTATTTATGTGCGTGTACGCGGGATTTAATAAAGTTGCAGGTTGCTTCGGCACACTTAAGGAAATTTTTCAGCAAATCGGCGGACAGGGGACGACAGCAATGACACCTGATTATGCAACACGCGATCGCCAACAAACAGTCGCCTTTTACGCTCTCCTGTGGAAAAGAAAAGAGCTAAATACAGCACTTTTCAGTGACTATTGGAGAAATGTTAACGGCTCATTAGGAGCAACATTACCAGGTCAATATCAAAATTTGCAACATCATTTAGATCCGCAAACAATTGACATTTGGCCTACTTTAAATGGAATTAAATCAACTGTTACAGAAACAGAACGTTGTGATGGGATTGCCGAAGTAACTTTTGCTAGTGAGGGCGATCGACAATCTTATTTTCAATCAGCTTATTTGCTAGAAGATGATGGGCAAAATTTATTTAGTAAAGCAGTTGGTTACACCACTAGTCCAGGGAATTCGATAACTTATGTCGATCGCCTAGAAAAAGCTAACTCAAATGGAGCAATAGACGCAATTAAACTCCATGTTTTAATTAAAAAAACCGATGGCGCAAGTTTAGCAGAATTTCGCCAATACATGAGCGATACCTTTGCTCCAGCTATTAGCAAAAATCAAGAAGTTTTAAAATTTAGGTTGCATTTATTTGATCCTCGTCCCCATCCTTCTAGCGATCCACATTATGAATCACCAGAAAAGCAATATCAAGCAGCTTTTGAAATTGCTTTCACCAACTATCATCAAATGCAGCAATTTTTTACCTCAAATGACTATTTAGCTGCTACTAAAAACCAGGGAAAGTATATCAAAGAAATTAACGCTCTACCAGAGCGAGCTACTTACACTTTTGTTGACGCAGGACAAATTACTCAAACAGGAAAAGGTAGTTCCAGGGTAACAGAAATGATCGCAAATGTAGGCACAAATAATCAAAGTTCAGAATCACCTTTAAGCAACAGCAATCAAAACGGTAAATCGAGTTTAGCGCAACACCTCCAAGGTGTACAACACTTCGGAATTACTGTAGACGATATGGACAAAGCCATAGAGTTTTATACTGAGGTGTTGGGGGGGAAAATTGCGATCGGAGGAGACGGATTTTATGGCGAAGACCTGCATAATCTCCTCTTCCAAAAAGATGAAATAGAAGCCCTACAAAAAGGCATTAACCCCCGCAGTGTTGGCGTTCCCAACATCAGAGATAACACCCAAGAATCCCTAGATGTTAGGTTTATTTCCTTCGGCAACACTTGTGTAGAAGTAATTCACTTCCGCGATGCCAAACTATCACCAAAAGCCCCCAACGTTTTCAGCAAAGTCCCTTCTTCCGTTGGTTTTGCCAACGTCCCCCACATCTCTTTCCACGTCAAAGATGATGTAGATTTAA
The DNA here is from genome assembly GCA_049589015.1 of Phormidium sp. GTDB lineage: Bacteria > Cyanobacteriota > Cyanobacteriia > Cyanobacteriales > Aerosakkonemataceae > Floridanema. Next base: position 3,477 of record JBAVZX010000302.1, read on the forward strand.
ATGACTTCGCCCAAATGTTAGAAGACGAATGTCAAAAGCGGGGAATGACCAACGTTGTAGTTAACAAAACTATTCATGTTAACTCAGAAGCAGAAAGAAGAAAAGCCGGACTTTCCTTTGCTAAAACAGAATTTCCCGGAGACTTTGACGGCTGGGCATTGTTTTATTGCAAAGGGCCAAATGGCGAACAATTAGAATTTAATCAAGTCAGAAGAACCGCCCTGAAAAACTTTAAACGGGCACAACAAGAATACAACCAACTAACTGGCAGAAACTTTCCTTGGGCATCAGACGCAATTAAGGAGAATGGAACTATGATGACAGCAACAGCAACCAAATGGGAATGGCCTCATACTAAGAAATGGCCCAAATATTCCGGTTCAAAAATTGATATTCTCAAGCAACTTTTCCTCGCAGGGGAAGCAATGAATATTAATAACTTCGTCAACTTCTTCACCGAAGATGCTTTGTACCAATTCGGTAATTTCCCAGTAGTTTACGGACACCAAGGTATTAAAGATTCTTCCGTAGGTTTCTTAGAAAAATGTGAAGGACTGCACCACCATATTAAAAATATGTGGCAACTATCTGAAGAGTTAGTAATTGTAGAAATGGATGTCACATACATCCGTCATGACGGCAAAGTATTTACCCTTCCTTGCGCCGACACAGTGCGTTTCAAAGGCGACAAAATCAGCGAATTGCGGATTTTTATGGACGTTACTCCGATGTTCACTACTCCATAATCCAGCATTCAAATTAATTTGCCAACTTCAAAGATAAACACTAAGTAGCAGAGGAATTATGACTACTACAATGTTTCCCGGAACTAGAGCATCCATCATTAAAAATTTGATTGGGTTGTTTGAAAGAATGGATGTAGATACAGCCCTGAGTAACTTCACAGAAGACGCACATTACCGCTTTGGTAACTACCCACCTGCCGTTGGTAAAAAAGCGATTCGGGAAGCAACAATGGCGAGTCACCTTGACTATATCAAAGACATTTCTTTCGATATTAAATCAATGTGGGAAAATGCCGATTCCGTAATTTGTGAATTGGAAATCAACTACATTCGTAATGATGGCAGCTTGTTGACACTTCCTTGCACAGATATTTTCCGTATGGAAGGCGACAAAGTGAAGGAAATGCTGGTTTATATGGACCCATCTCCCTTATTTGTTGCACCGGAAACTAAGCAAGAAACAATTTTGGATATCGCCAAACGTTTGATCGCAGCTGTAGAAGCAAATAACAT
>JBAVZX010000303.1:0-4447 GCA_049589015.1 Phormidium sp.
GTATCCAACTATGCCCTTTTTTTCGGGATGATAAGCAGTAATTATTACCTTTTGATCGGGGGTATAAATCGCTTCCACTTTTGCCCATTTATAGTGATACCAATCTACCTTAATTCTGTCACCTTCAGCTGGCTGGCTACTAATGCGTCTGTAGCCAGCTTGCTGCATAATCTCTTCAAATTTATGGGTAGGTAAAGTTTTGCTAGTAATCTTACCTATTCCGTCAATTTGATGTTTATCGAGGGTCATAGTCTCCCTGATAGGTGCTGTATATCCGGTATCCCGGTAATACTAGCGCCAAACCAGCGAAACTATGTATTGTGCCGGGATAGCTTCTTTCTGCTCTGCTACCACCGAGGCGAAAATTCCATGAGCCAAACCAACCATATATCCCTGGAACTAGAGCATCCATACTGTATGCGATCGCTCTTTTCTGTTCCCCTGGAATTGGTTCTGGTTCTTTAAATGAACGCTCGTGATCTTTGTAGCGATATGCGTTATTTAAAGCCAGCATTCTAAGTCCCTCTTTGTTCATTAATAATGGTATCTTAATCTCTGTAGATTTAGACAAAGTAATTCAATCTCTCGGTCATTTACCCTTTCAACATAGCACAGGATCACACACTATTAAATAAATATTGTTAATGATTATGAAAGATTTCCTACTCTTGGCATATTTTAGAGGTTAAGGTGATTTGAGTTGCTCAAACTATTAAGGAAAAAATCAGATCGTACATAATTTAGAACAGGCACGACCTGAAATTTTCATCTTAGTTTAGAACTTTATGAATGAGGACTTCCATCAGGCATAGTTGCACCTGTTAAAATAGCCTCTTCCCATTGATTTGCTCTAATGAATGCACCACGTAAGCTAGCACCACGTAAATCTACCTTACTCATTTGTGCTACACAAAGGTTAGCGCCCCATAAGTAAGCATCTCGCAAACAAGTTTCAGTTAAATCGGCATCTCTCAAATTAGCCATATTTAAATTCGCACCTGTTAAGTCAGCTTTGCTTAAATCTGTTTCACTCAAATCAGCCTTACTTAAATTAGCCGTACATAAATCAGCTTTAGTTAAATTAGCCCCAGTTAAATTAGCGGCATGAAGATTTGCTCTGGCTAACATGGAAACGCGCAATTGCGTATTGCTTAAGTTACTAGCTAATAAATTAGCTCCACTTAAGTTAGCGCCACTTAGTTTTGCGTCACTTAAATTAACTCCATCCAAATCTACACTATTTAGATCTACACCGTTTAACCAAGCTTTACTTAATTTAACGCCGTTGAGTAATGCTCCCCGCAATATTGCGCCACTCAATCTCGCTCCGGTAAGATTAGCCCAACTTAGGTTCGCATCTACTAAATTGGCGGAACGCAAGTTAATTCCCCGTAAATCTGCGGCACAAAAATTTACACCTTGTAAGTTAGCTAAACGCAAATTAACTGCTGTGAGAATTGCTCCGCTTAATTTGGCTCCTTTGAGTACGGATTTAACTAAATAAGCGCCATGAAGATTTGCTTTTGTTAAGTCGGCATTTGTTAAAAATGTTTCATTAACTTTGGCAAAGGTTAAGTCTGCTCTGTGCAGGAAAGCACCACTTAAATTGGTTCCTGTTAAATGCGCTCCTTGGAAGTTGGCTGCTGCTAAGTATGCGCCGGAAAGGTTGATTCCTGTTAAATTGACACCTGACAAGTTAGAACCGATTAAATTAACCCCTGTAAAATCCCTTTCCCCTGCTGCATAGCGTTTCAGTAATTCATTGACTTCCATTAAGATTAATCTCCTATATTGCTAAAAATAGTCTCTACTTATAGCTTGCCCAATAAATACCCAAAAAAATATTAATTTTCTTGCTGTAAGTCATAAATTTACTTGCTGCAACATGAAGAATTTTTACTTTTCTTGCTGATCTTACAGAAAGGAACTAAGTTTTATGAGAATTTTAGCTCCGATAGCCATAGTTCTTCCAGATTGATCCGCAGTAATCAGCGCTCCATAACTAGGAATACCATTGCTAGTAAACTTATTTTGATAGGCTTATTAAATTAGTAGATGAATTCTTTGAAGCAGTTCTGTATTTGTCTTTTTGATCAAGAGTTAATGCCAACAGCTGTAAAAGTTTCTGCTGTAGTTGGGACACTTTTATTTCTCATAAATCACGGATCTGCCGTGATTAAAGGAGAAATGAATCGCGATCGCTGGATTTCTGCTGGCTTAACTTACTTAATTCCTTACTGTGTCAACATTCACGGTCAATATGTTAGCCGGATGCGGAGGCGCTAAATAGATTTGCGCCTCTTATGAGAAACGTATATAAGGTAGAGCGTTAATCGAATCATCCCTAATTAAAGTTAACTAATCATGTAAACTCCCATCAGGCATTGTTGCACCAGTTAAAATTGCATCTCGCCAGTCTGCACCATGTAAATAAGCACCCCGGAGACTGTCTCCTCTTAAGTCTGCTCCGCGCAATTCCGCTACATTTAAATTAGCTCCCCATAGGTAAGCTTTCCGCAAACTGGCATCGGATAAATCGGCTTCGCTTAAATTAGCCATATTTAGTTTTGCTCCTGTTAAGTCGGCTTCAATTAAGGTGGCGGTAGTTAAATCGGCTTTACTCAAATTTGCTTCACACAAATCTGCTTTAGAAAGTGTTGCTCCGGTTAAATTCGCCGCGTGCAAATTTGATCTGGCTAATAATGAAACTCGCAATTGACAATTACTCAAATTAGTTGCTGTTAAGTTAGTTCCTGTTAAATTAGCACCACTTAATTTAGAGTTACTAAAGTTAACTCCTTCTAATTCCATACCACTCAAATCTACACCATTGAGCAGAGCTTGAGATAATTTAATTCCATTAAGTGATGCTCCTTGGAGTAACGCACCACTTAATCTGGCTCCAGTGAGATTAGCCCAATTTAAATTAGCATTGGTAAGATTTGCAGAACGTAAATTAACTTCGCGTAAATCTGCTCCACATAGATTTATGCCTTCTAAGTTAGCTAAACGCAAGTTGACTGCGATTAATATGGCTCCGCTTAATTTGGTTCCTTTAAGTATTGATCTAATTAAATATGCTCCCTGCAAATTAGCCTTAGTTAAGTCGGCATTTGTCAGTGTTGCTTCATTAAGTTTTGCAAAGCTTAAGTTCGCCCTATGCAGGAAAGCACCTTCAAAATTTACTCCTGTTAATTGCGCCCGACTTAAGTTAGTGGCTCCCAAATATGCTCCAGAAAAGTTGGCGTTTGTCAGGTTGGCTTTTTCTAAGTTAACACCGATGAGATTGATCCCCCTAAAGTTTCTTTCTCCGAGTGCGTAACGTTCGATTAATTCATTAGTGTCCATTTCTTTGATCCCTAGTTAAGCCTATATTAATAAGTCTAGTTTTATTTATGCTTAATCTCCACACTAAACCTACGTTAAACAGATTTCAAGACAGTTTTCAATATATTTTTAGTAAATAATATTAATAATTTTTAACTATAGATAATCTATGAGGCTATGATTGAAATGAACGTTGCAATTATTACTAGTGTGAATAAGGTTACTTTTGCTGCTACCATAATTTATGGTACTAGATTTTTGCTAATACTTGTATTAATGAATGCTTCTGCGATCGCTCCTGTCCAATTTCTCCAACGTCAAGCGGCTTCTCTATTGCTATACCAATCGGTTTTAGATGATCTCCCAGGTGTGGCATTCCTCAACTTACTGCAAGCTTTGAGACATCGCGATGCAGATGGACTGAGTTACTTACAAGCTTATGGGCAATGGGTAAAGGCTTTGGCTAGCAAAAATCAAAGTTGGCAAGAACATTTATTAAGCAAAATTCTCCGGGATCAAAATCCCTTTAGCCAACAAGCTCAATATCGCAAATTAGCAGATTTACCGCCTGCTTTATTAGCTGCTGCTAGTCAAGATTTACAAGCATTACAAAATCTGTATGAATGTAGCGGCGCTGATATTAGTTATTGGATACAAGAAGCTGCTCAACTGCCTTTAGCTCCAGTTGTTTGGTATTTAGAATCTGAGCAAACAATTCTTCGATCCGCTCAAGAAATAGAGTTAATTGCAACTTGGCAAGAATTAGAAGATTGGACAGATATCTTAACAGATCTAGCTAATTATTATCGAGAATTTGGTACTGGGATATTTGCTGAATATCAGGCTTTTCGTTGGCAAGCAGGAGAATTAGTTGGCATTTTATATCCCGATCCGATTAACTTAAAAGAGTTAGTTGGCTATGAGTTACAGCGAGAGGCGCTAATTAAAAACACTGAATTTTTACTAGCAGGTTATCCTGCGCTTCATGTGTTACTTTATGGGAGTCGAGGGACGGGAAAATCTTCTTTAGTTAAAAGTTTGTTGAATGAATATGGCGATCGCAATTTGCGCTTAATTGAAGTCGGCAAAACCGAACTCAAAGATTTACCATCAATTGTGG
>JBAVZX010000304.1:0-5944 GCA_049589015.1 Phormidium sp.
ACATAAACATCAGCAGGGCCACTTAATAGCGGTGCTGATAGAGGATTGCGAAGTTGCGCTATTCGGAAAACATTCGTATCTTCACGAGGAACAACTATGTAGCGAACATCTACATCTGTAGTTTTAGTAGTTAAGGCAACGGAATGAAATTGACCATCTGAGGGAATATCAATCCTGCCATCGGCGCTATAGGCATAGTCGAAAGAAGCTGCAACTTTTCGCACGTTAATCCCACCGGGAGGAAGTGGAATATAAAGGCATTTTTGGGCATTATATACAGATTGTTGCACTACTTCTATAATATTAAAATTCACCACAACTTTTTGACTTTGGAGGATTTCTAAATAAGATTCTTGTCGTTGTTTGATGGATAATTTACCGCGCTTAGTTAGGTTGTCAGCTGTGTCCATTCTCATTAAGCTAAATGGGAGAAAATCAGCTATAAATTCATCGTCGCTGGGAATTTCGTATGGAACAGATCTTAGTAACACACTTCGCGCTTGTGGCAATGGTGCTGACTTTGGTGGAGGTAAACTACTCTCCAAGTCAAAAAACTCTTCCTCCCTACCGTCAGCGTAATTACACGACTCAGTAGTTATTTCAGCCAAATCAGCAAAATCCGTAGATGCTTCACAAAACAAATCATCATCATGCAACTCGGCAAATTGTGAATTCTGAAACTCTAACGATTCGATCGATTCTTGTTCAGCCAACAACTCATCCAACTCGGCAAATTGTAAATTCTGAAACTCTGGCAATTCTATATCAGTAATGAGCCGATGTTTGCTCACAGCAGCTAAAGCACTCTCTTTCTGTCTATCAAAATCTTCAAACAAAATTTCTGCACCAATCGGAGGTTTACGCCAACCAGCTTTTTTAATTTCCGTTTGTGCTTTTCCTAATCGCAATGATGGTAATTCTGGTATCGCACACCAAGCAATCGGATTAGCAGTAGAAAGTTCTAATTTAACACTTGACCAATCTTCACCTGTTCCCTGACAAATTAATGCTCTAACGGCAATTGTTGCCTGATTTTCTACACTATTCAACCGACAAACATAAGTTGGTGTCCACCTAGCACCCGGTACAAAATACTCTAAAACTAACTGAATTGTTTGATTAAGATTAGATAATTCATTTTCATAACTTAAGCTGACAATTACGGTTTTTCGCAGTTCTTCTGGTTTAGCGTTTTTCGCAGTAGAAGCAATTGCTTGTTTCTGTTCTAAATCAGCTAAATTTTCCTTGGCTTTAGCTAAATTTTCCAAATTCTCCCGTTTCTCTTCAATTTTCAGGCGAATTTGTTCGTCGCTGAAGTTAGCTAATGCGAGTCTTGCACTCATTGGCGAAGCTGGTGGTGCTACACCAAGTTCACTTTCTGGGCGTTCTGGTACTTCTAATTGATTTAGTACTGAGATTTCTTGCTCTATTAAATTAATAACATCTTGTATTTGCTTGACTTCAATTTTAGCTGTACGCAATTCTTCTTCTAGTGGTCGATTTGGTGTTTCTGATGGTGGGGGAACGGCTAATCCAATCCGAATATCCCCAGCAATAGGCGCATTTCCTTGTCTAGTTTCTACTCTAACTCTGACGCTGCTATCATCTAAAGCTAATGGTAATTGAGCTATTTCTACTTCTTCTGGTAATTTTCCAGGTATCAGTTGTAACTCGGCTATTCGGGTGACAGTGGCACCTGCTGCATAGATTTTTACGTTATCTATTCGGGAAGAAAGCTTTTGGGTTGCCATAATTTTCCCTAATCTGGTTTAGTTTAAAATATATTTGCCGAAATCTGGAACTGAAGTCCTTAATACCAACTATTATTCTCTGCAATTTCCCCGAATTCACTCTTTATCCACAAATCTTTTAATTTTGTAATCAACTGATAAGAGAGGGTAGCTTAACGGTGCGAGTTTCTATAATTAAACTAAGGAAAATTTGAGAAAAATTTGTTGTTTTGCGGCAACTTCTCTGAGGGTTTCTAATACTGAATTGGTAAAGAGGGATTTGACTTTAGCTACCAGGTTAGTCCAATCTAGCAATTCTGCGGCTGAAAATGCTTTCTCGAACTGATGGATATAAAATTTTTTCCAGAATTCTTGGGCTGGTTTCTTTTTCCAGCGTTTATGCCAAAAGTAAAAGTCTAATGGTGTGGGCAAGGTGACGTTTAAAATTGGCGGAAAGTCGGCATAACTGACGAATCTGCTGATTCCTTTGCCGTGAACGTGGACAACGTACCGCAAGCAAGTGATTTTGTAGATTTCCTCAATGGAGATGTTGAATAGTAGCGCCGCTGCTTCTTCGGTGACGAATCGCGCTAAGGGATGCAGGATTGGCGATTTGTGGACTATTTTCGATTCGGGGATTTTTAGTGATGGAATATTGGCAAAGCTTTGCAATTCTAGCTTTGATGTTGGTAACATATATCTGACTCTATTTTTTTGGGTCATTTTGCGATCGCCCTTTTTGTTTGTCAGACTGCGGGGCGGTTGCTTTTACATTAATCATTGATTATTATAAGGTGTAATTGCACCGTCTGTCAAGCATGGGTCTAGTGAGACTAAGAATTCGGGAACTAGCGGCTGAGAAAGGCTGGTCACTTAAGGAAGTTGCCGATCGCTCTGGAGTAGTCTACAACACAGTGAAAAGTTATGCCCGTCGCTCGGAATTAGCGATGGTTGATTATACAGCCGTGCATAAATTGGCGAGGACTTTTGATGTAATGATTGAGGATTTGGTGGAGATTTTGGAAGAGTAATTAAACTTTGGGGAAAATTCCAAGTTTGAGGATTTTTTAACCACAGATAAACACAGATAAGCACAGATGATTATTAAAGATGGTTGTTTGAGAAGTAATTTTTAATTATACAATTCTATTTGTGCTGTTTGAGCTTCTTTTGGTTGATTAATTTGTGCTTTTAGAAGCGCGTAAGTTATAAAGATTCCGGTGAGGAAAGTTAGTGCGATCGCTAAAACTAAAAACCAATTCATCACTACTTTTTGCGTTTTGCTTCTACTGTATCAGTGAGTAAGGAATGGGCATTTTGACTGCCCACCCTATTTATTAAATTTTCATTGCTTGTGCTTATATGCTCTTAACCAATTTAAAGAACGTTTAGCACCCAGCTTTTTCTGCATATCTTCCAGAGAATTGTAAGGACGGTTATTTTTAATTAATTTTGCATATCCATCCTTCACACCAGGTATTGAGGTCAGATTAGCTTTTGTATTATTAATAAAATCCAAAAACTCTGTAACATCTTGAGGTTCTACTACTCTGTCATTAAGTTTTGACTGCAAAAGAGCGTGTTCAATAGCTTTTTCAGCTTCGGCTTGTTTAGCTGCTATTAGGAATACCCAAATTCGCTCAACATTTGCTGTTAATGCAGCTTGATATATTGGTAATCCTGTTAATAAATGGTATTTATCCTCGTCATCTGTAAAGCAAACTAAGGGCAAGACAGGATTAAAACCTAGTTCTTCTTTTTCTAGACTTTTAGCAACCTTTGTTATAACACTTTTGGCTGTAACATAATTGTTTGATAAAACTTCTATTTGATTCAAAACCATTAACCTTGGTTGGCTTTCTATATCATGAAAAAGCTTGACCATTTTATACTCCTACAGAACTTTCAATTTTATTTATTATCTTAACTATTTCTTTGGTTAAATTAGCAAATTGCATTGCTACATTACCTGCATTATTATTACGCTCAGCAAACAAAGAAACAGGCTGACGAACGTAAGAAGCCTGCCCTATATATGTAGATCTTTTGATTTCAGGAAGTATTGTAATCCCCTTGAATCGTTTTCTAACTAACTCCTTAACAGTATTATGAAGCTTGACATTTTCAATCATCATTGGAACAATACCCAGTATAATCCCACGCTTACTCATGTTTGCCTGTATTTCTTTAGCTACCTTGATAGGAGTTCGTATTCCATAAACAGAAAGGTATTCCATCTGAGATGGGATAAGTATATACTGGGCAGCACATAGTCCATTCTTTGCCACAATCGTAGAACTTGGAGGAGTGTCAATAATTACATAATCATAATCACCCACTACACCTGATTTTTGAAGAGCTTTGTTAAGACGAAGTTGAGGGAATGGGTCGTCAATACGAGCAATTACTGCGTCATCAGTTTTATAGCTACTGGGCAAAACATCAACTTTTCCAGCACAACCACTTTTACTCAGGATAGTATTCAGTGAAGAAGGTTTTAGATAATTTTTGTAATTAAAGCCTGATGTGGTGAAGTCTTTTAGAAAGTCTACTAGCTCTTTTCTGTTTTCCAATTCTTCCAAAATTTTTTCAACCTCTTCGAGTTTAGATGCTTTGTCAATTTTATCGGCGTTGTTAACTCCCAACGATAAACTAGCATTCGCTTGATCATCCAAATCAACTACTAAAACTCGATGTCCCATTTTTGCCAATTCATAGGCAATGTTAACCACCAGAGTTGTTTTACCAACTCCTCCCTTAGATGTATGAACTGCTATTGTACGCATTTTAACTGTATCCAATTTAACTGTATCCAAAAAGTTTCTGAGAAAATTAGCTATTGGTTCAACATTATTTGGACTATCTATTTTGAAGCTACACTTGGGAGTTGTTTCCCATTCTGAGTATTCATATACCTCAACTAAAAATGGATCAATTAGTATTCCAAATTTGGTTTTGGAATATTTTAGATAGGTTTTCAACTGAATACGAGCATCATCGTTAATTCTCGTTTTAGCAGTTTTTATCTCAATCAAAAAGTTGAGATTTCTGTTTAAATCCTCAACAAAAAAGTCAACTCTTTTCTGAGTCCAGTCTAAATCACCTGTTGCATTTAGCCTTGGTACCTGCACTGTAAATTCTGGAATCCAGTGAGAGTAACCACAGTTGCGAGGCAACCCTGCTTTCTCTAGCATCGATTGAACCAAATGCAGAGACACATAAGCCTCATTATTCCATTGTGAAGATAGTTTCAGCACGCTTAAAACTCCTATTCCCTATTTATTATTCCCAGGAAAGGAGCCTGACTAACACAGCTAGGAAAAAATTTAGCTCTCAGATACCTGATTAATTGATTCAGCTAAACGTTTAGCCTTTTCCCGACGATAAACATTTATGGGACTATTGCGAATCTCAGCTTCTACCATTGCAATTAATTCGTCAATCTCCATCGTCAGAGCATCTAGTCGCACACAGACAGCTTGCAAATTTTTCACAGTCTTCTCAATGATTTCTGGAGGAGGAAGTTTTGCTTGTTCAGTCATGGCAGATTAAAGTCTCTCTTAGTTTCTCTGATTGTTGCTTCAACTGCATCAGCATCAGCTTGTGCTTGCTCGATAGTTTGGGCTAGTAAATTCAGCATAGCAGTAGAAGCGATCGGCTGTGCTTCCGCAATTCGCAGCAGTAGGGTACAGAAGCGAGAGTAAGGATTCCTCAGTCTTTCTGTAGCATTTTGCAATTGCTGTAATACAACCTCTATTTCATCAGTCTCACCGTACTGTTCAAAAATATCGGCTTCTGCTGCTTTGGCTTCATCTATTCCTTCCAACAGCCTTCTTTTTGACACTCCTCGACCTAAAGGCACGAGGATTCTTCGTTCATAGACCCAACTTGCCCTAGCAGGATTGCTCCAACTAGGGTAGAGGTCGAATCTCCCGAAGCGTTCAGATCTAAGATCCAAGTTCCGGTATGACCTACCGTACTCAAGGCTATTTTCAGGATGTTGATAGCGGCGTTCCAATCTCTATCCAAAACAAATCCACATTGACAAACATGGGTTCTTATTGATAGGGATTTTTTCACTATCGCACCACAATTAGAGCATTCTTGAGAAGTGTAGGCCGGATTAACCGCAATAGTTATCTTGCCAAACTTTACCCCAAAATACTCTAACCACTTCCTGAACTGATACCAACCAGCATCATTAATAGATTTGG